>NZ_JAKEVK010000002.1:0-69938 GCF_022398435.1 Pseudoalteromonas sp. Isolate6
ATATACTTTACTTTTAACATCTATAAGTTCTTCAACCATTCTATTTGAGACAATGATATCACTGCGTTCTTTTAGTTCAGAGATAGACTTTACAATTTCGGAGTTAAAAAAATGTTCTCCATCATAGCTGGGTTCATAAACTATCACCGTTACACCTTTAGCTTTGATGCGTTTCATCACCCCCTGAATAGCGGAAGCTCTAAAGTTATCAGAGCCTGCTTTCATAATAAGCCTATAAATCCCAACGACTTGAGGTTTTTTTGCCAAAATTGAATTAGCAATAAAGTCTTTCCTAGTGGTATTAGCTTCTACTATTGCACCTATCATATTGTTTGGAACATCTTGATAGTTAGCCAACAACTGCTTAGTGTCTTTAGGCAGACAATAACCTCCATAACCAAATGAAGGGTTGTTATAGTGATTTCCAATTCTAGGGTCCAGCCCCACTCCCTCTATTATCTGCCGACTACTCAGTCCATGCGCCTCTGCATAACTATCTAATTCGTTGAAGTAAGCGACGCGCATCGCTAAGTAAGTGTTAGAAAAAAGCTTTATCGCTTCAGCTTCAGTTGAATCTGTAAAAAGTAGAGGAATATCTGCTTTTTTTGCCCCCTGCTGAAGAAGCTGTGCAAAGGTTTTCGCTATATCAGTGTAACCACCAACAATTATTCTCGATGGATACAAATTATCATGTAAAGCCTTTCCTTCGCGAAGAAATTCTGGAGAGAAAGTTAAATTCTCGAATTGAAACTGCGCCTTTATCTTCTCAGTATAGCCCACTGGCACAGTTGACTTGATAAATACAGCAGCTGATGGAGCATACCTTTTAATATCATGAAGAACTGCTTCAACAGACGATGTATTAAAGTAATTTGTCTCTGGGTCATAGTCTGTCGGTGTTGCTATGATGATAATTTCAGAATTATCGTATGCTCGCTGTTTATCCACAGTTGCAGTGAAGCACAAATCGCCGGAAGATAAATAGGATGAGATCTCTTTATCTTCTATTGGGGAAATACCACGATTTAGCAGCTCAACTTTTTCTTGAACAACATCCAGTGCAATAACGTTATTATGCTGGGCTAGTAACACAGCGTTAGAAAGACCAACATAACCCGTTCCTACTACTGTTATATTGAACGATTTTCCTTTATTCATTACTACTTTACCTTATGGCTGTGCGCTTTCTGTACCACTTTAAGATTCGCCAAACATGTAATATTGCATAGTTATAGCTAATGAATATCGCAATAAATAGCAAAAACATTAATCCCTCTGATACCTGATATACCTCGCCAACAAGTCCTACCATAGCAAATAGAATACCGATAACTGAAATAATGACTAGTGCTTGCTTTGAGGTAAAACCAGCTCGTAGAAAGATGTGATGCAGATGGTCACGGTCTGGGCTGAAGGGAGATTTACCTTTTCTAATTCTGCGAATAATAATCGCAGCCATATCCATAAGTGGAACAGCTACAATCCACAAGGCTGTAACGGGACGAAATGAACTAAATTCCCCCTGCGTATTAATTACAAGTAACCAAACTACCGTGAAGCCAATAAACATGCTGCCAGCATCACCCATAAATATTTTTTTATACTGCGTACCAAATACACCTAAATTGAATATTAGATATGGAACGAGAGCCGCAACCAATAAAATCGACAATAAGCTAGTTTGACCACCACTAAACAAGAGAAATGAAATAGAAATTAGCGTGATAATAGCCATTGAACCGAGTAGCCCATCTATCCCATCAACCATATTAAAGGCGTTGATAATTCCAATAACCGCCACATAAGTAAAGACAACACCAAACCAAGCGAGGTTTACATCACCAAAAAACAAGATATTACCCAAGTTCTCGATGTAGCCGTCCGTCGAAACTATCATCAATGTAGCTACGACAACTTGAAAAAACACCCTAATCCGAACACTTAAATCATGTCGATCATCCATAACTCCAAGCATGACCATTAGACCCGAAGCAAACAGATAACTGGCTAGTTCATTATTTAGGGGGAAAAAGAGGCTTGCGGTAACAGAAACGCTGCAAAAAACTGCAATTCCACCTATTAATGGAATATTTCCCTCGTGTTTCTTCCGTTCATTTGGTTTGTCGACGAGGTTGAAACGAATCGCAACAGGTCTCACTACCCCAATCGCTACAAGAGACATCACGAACGAAAAAAATAAGGCCAGCATGAGCTCCATTAAAAACACTCCAAAATCATATAACTCATTCGTCTACTCGTGCTCTTACACGGCAATCAACATTGATACAGACAAATTACAAATGGAAATAGCGCAACAATTGTAATTCAAAACCGACATAGTGTACTTGATTTAGATTACTTATGCACTATGAAAGGGGATTTCGTCGTCAATCATCATCTCCCGTTAAGCTGTAAATAAAAAGCCTCTTGCTGTTAATAATTGTTATCTCCAGTACAATATCTCTCAAGTGAACTCTCTTTCGCCGGAGCATCTGAATTCAGTTCTCATGAAGATTCAAGTTAATTATTAATAAAAATGGTTCTTTCTCAAAAAAGTACAGCTTTGAAACAAAAAGCTGACGATAAATAGATTCACAAGAAAGGACTCTTGTGTAAAAATATGTGGTTCAATATTTATTCCAGAAGTTAACACAGTATTATTCGCACGCTCAGTTGGTGCAGCATGACTCACATCGACTATCGATACTGTTCACGTTGCTCCCTATACCTTACTATTGCTGGGTAGTATTGTGGCTAATTGAATACTTACGCCTACAGATTAAGAGAATTATGACCGTCAGTCTTAAGCACCCAAGCACTTCCCCATTAATCACCATATACATGCCTACCCATAATAGATTAGACAACCTGAAACGGGCGCTATTAAGTGTTCAAGCTCAGAGCTATGGTAATTGGGAATTAATAATTGTTAATGACGGTTCTAATGATGGGACAAAAGCATTTTTAGATTCGATCCAAAGCGATCAGATCAGAGTATTTCATAATGATAAAGCCAAAGGTGCGTGCCATGCTAGGAATACTGCTATTCAGGCTGCCCAAGGTGAGTTTATTACGGGGCTCGATGATGATGACGAGTTTAGCCCTGATAGATTAGAAGTACTGCTAAACTCATGGCAACCACAATATAGTTTTCTCTGTACGCCAGTCACAATATGCAAAGGCTCAACCCAAAAAGAGCATCCATTTTTCATTGGGCCTATCTCTATAGAAAGTATGCTGGTTATCAATAAAGTAGGTAATCAAATCTTCTGCAAAACAGAACATCTAAGAGAGATTGGCGGGTTTGATGAAGAATTTAAAGCTTGGCAGGATTACGACACATGGGTGCGGTTCATCGAACGCTTTGGTCCGGGGCTAAAACTACCTAAATCAACCTACCTTCAGCACGAAAGTAGCTCTGTGAGCATAACACGCTCACCAAATAGGCTAAAAGGATTCTATCAGTTTTTAGCAAAGCATGAGCATTTAATGGATCAAAAACAACGTAATGCTATGAAGTGCTGGGAGCATATAATTAAAGGGCAATGGGTCCCTCTTAGAGTGCTAGCATCGGCTGATCATGCTATTTTCAAATACTCATTTTTCCATAATATAAAACGAATACTAGGTCGATAATGAAATTGCTATTTGTACTTGAGGACTTTACTTTAGGTGGAGTTGAGAGAGTAACTCTACAGTTAATAAAAGGGCTTTTATCAGAGTATGATGTTGAGATTGCAGCTACCTCAGTATGCAAAGAAGGCCCTTTATTAAAAGACTTCGAGAGTATCACCACTGTTTGTGATAGCGCATCAAAGTTGAATAATTTCAAAACGTTAATACAGCAATATAAACCGACCATCGTTATCTTTACAAAAGGTGGGCTGTCAAAATTGGCTGCCGTTTTACCAAAACACTGCAAAACAATTGCAATACAACACGTTCCTATTCAACTTCCCGAAGAAAGTTGGGTTAAAAACGTTATTCGAAGAATCGGGGCCACACTGCTTTATCGTAAAATGGATAAAGTAGTATGTGTATCTGACGGAATATTTCAGAATCTCATAAAACTAGGCGTTTGCTCAAAAAACAACACAACTAGAATTTATAACCCAGTTTTGAGCGAAGATATTCTTACATTAGCCGATCAGGCGATGCCTGAATATGAAGACTATTACGTTTGTGTTGGGCGACTGCATTATCAAAAGGGCTACGATTTGCTGCTCGAAAGTTTGCTCAAATTAGAAAAGCCGACATGTAAAGTAGTCATCCTAGGTAATGGACCTGACAAAGCCAAGCTAGAAACCTTAATAAAGAAGTACAATTTAGAGTCTCAAGTAATTTTACACGGTGCAACAAGCAACCCTTATAAGTATATTAAACACGCTAAGGCAATCCTATTACCTTCTCGATGGGAAGGTCTCCCAACCGTTTTGGTGGAAGCTAGTTACCTAAAAACCCCCATCATTGCGTTTGATTGTCGATATGGCCCAAAAGAGCTTACGAGAAATGGGTTATATGGCTACCTTGTGCCCTTTGGTGATACCACTCAATTTGCAAGTTATATTGATTTGATTGAGCAAGGTGTAATAAAGGAATCCGTGGATACTGAAGAGTTCACACTAAAATCATCGGTTCACAACTACTATAAGCTGTTCAAATCTCTATGAAACCAAGTTTAAATAGAAAGATCTACTCTGGGCATCAATTTTCAGAAATAAGAAATAATGCATTTCTACAGGAAAAAACCATCGCGATCTCGTTTGTAAACCCATTTTCTTACTACGAAGTGCAAAAAAGTGACTCATTAATTGATGGTATTGATTACTATTTCTCCGATGGCGCACTACTTTGCATGCTACACAATCTCTTCTCTCCCAAAATATCTAGGGCGAGCTTTGATTACAGCTCTATTGCAAAGCCTTTCCTTGAATACGTTGAACAACATAACAAACGCTTGGCGGTCATTGGAGCAACAAGCTCTGAAAATGCTAAAGCTGTGGAAGTGTTAAAGAAGCAGTACCCCAATCTAAATATCGTGTTCAACAGAGATGGTTATATTGATGATATCGAGCCTGTAGTAAATCAGATTGAAGCTTTAGAGGTAGACGTAGTTTTGGTCGGTATGGGAACTCCCTATCAAGAGAAGTTTTGTGTGGAAACCAAGAAAAAGCTAACCCGCCCAATGCTACTAATTACATGTGGCGGCTTTTTGACTCAAACCTCTATAAAACCAGACTACTATAATCCTATTATCAAAAAGCTAGGTCTCAGATGGCTGCAACGCATGATAATGCATAAACACGTTAGAGATCGTGTAATAAAACAGTACCCAGCTTTCGTCATCAACTACCTTACTCATATGATATTCAAAAAAAGGTAATCAAGTTGTACACCATAATACTATAGCTTTCTGTTCCGAGCTCTTACAAAACAAAATAAGATGGGTTAAAGCTCGGAACAGGCATTTTTTATTTAATCACAATTGGGGCGCTATACAGTTCTGATATCGCTTCACCAAATTCGTCAACTTCTGATTCACTCTTGACTACTTTAGTCGTAATAAGCATCATCAACTCTGTACGCTGTAAGCTATCCACCTTAGCTTTGAACAGGTTTCCTAAAATAGGCAATTCACCTAACGCAGGAACGCCCTGAGTATAGTCACTTTTCTTCTCTTGGATCAGTCCACCTAAAGCTACTGTTTGACCATCTCCAGATAAAACTTCAGTACTAATTGAGCGGTTTGTAATAGTTGGAGAGGAGACCCCACCAAGTGTGTTAGGTTTACCATCACTCACAGACATTGAAACAGATAAAGTCACAACACCTTGAGAGTTAATGATTGGAGTAATAGATACATTAATACCTGTTGAACGATATTGCACTGAGTTTGATACAGAGCTATTGTTACCAAGGTTTTCAACTGTTTGAGTAATTATCGGGATCTGATCACCTGAACTCAACGTCGCAGATTCACCATCTCGAACAATAAAATAGGGTCGTGACAACACTCTTGCATCATCAAGAGAGTCTTTCCAATTGAACTCAGCCTTCCAATCGCCAGATATAGCTTGACCAAATAGCGTTCCGACTCCCGGATCTAACGTCAGCTTATCAGACCCACTTGCGCCAGCTTGGTTATATAGCCACTTAATACCTGATGACATTTCGTCATTCAGTGTGATCTCTAAAATCGTGATATCCAGTATTACTTGCCCTGGTAATACATCCATTTTTTTCAATAGTGATTCAACCAGCCGATACTCATCTTTAGTTGTGTAAAAAATCAACGCGTTCTGCTGTTTATCCAAGCTAAATTTAACATTTTCTGCGCTTTTATTTACAGCACCTTTCGATGCGGTATCCTCACTCCCACCTGATGTTCTGCCTCGTAGCAATACATCCAAAGACTCTCGCATATCTTCAGCTTTCGCATACTTTGGCTTATAGATGAAGTATTGTCTTTCATCACCAGCTAATGGCACATCTATTTTTCTAGCCCAAAAGCTAATACGCTCAATTGTATCTTGGCTTGCAGCGTATGCCACGAATGAATTTATGCGTGGTAATGGCACAAAAGAGACATCACCTTCTTTCGATACACTTAAGCCATCCTCTTCCAACAACGCCTTTATTTGTTCAATGCCCTCACTAGGGGAAATGTGTGCAAACTCAAATAAACGTATTTCACGACCAAAAGCACGAGGTACATCAAGCATATTGATAATTTTTATAGCCCGCACTAGTTCAGCTCTCTCTCCTTCGAGAATAATAAGCTTTTGTAACGAGTTAACGGTCACTTTGGCTGTCGATAATTTGCTAAGAATATTGGTAATATTTCTACTACTACTATAAACATACGGTACGATATGTGTGATAGCGCCAGCAACTTCAGGGATATCATTGACTTTATTACCTATTCCCACCGCAATTGAATTTTTTTGTTCCGCGCCACTTGATTTCGAAAGGTATAGAATTTCATCTTTTCTGAAGCTAGTCACGCCACTCTCTTCTAGCGCTTTCATTGCAACTCTGTAGAATTCAGTTCTATCGATGGAAGAAGAAAGATTGAGTGTTACAGTATCTCTAGAAGCTGATAATTTAGGAGATATAACATAGTTAATTCCAAGCAGCTCTTGAAATACCTTGTTTGCAAATTCTTTTACGGGCATTTCATCGGCCGAAAAAGTAATAGCAGGGCCTTCAAGCTTAGGAGCAGATTTAGCTTCTTCTTTTAGACGCGTAATTCCCCCCCAATCTTCAACGTTAACTTCTTTAAACTGTCGGTCTTGCTCCTCAACCTGTTGTTTTTCAGAGGCGGTAGCAACCTGTTCATTCCTTTTGTTTAGGAGGGACTTTTCCACTTGAAGCTCTTTGTCCCGTAAACCAGTTTTGCTTGCACAGCCCGAGACCAACAATATTGACATTATCGCCAAATACAGTTTCTTTGAAGGCATTGATATCATTCTAAACTTCTCCATTAGCTTCACTTGCCATAACAGACACGGTGAGTGGCTTGAATATCTTTAACTCTATCGGTTGGGTGTCTTTAAGCGACAATGTAATGCTATTCACATCAATTTCTGTGATGAGATATTGATAAAACGAGTCACCCTTTTTTATATTCAAAAATTCATCACTATCACTAAGCTTTACCCTGACCCTTGCTACAGCTAACTCGCCAGATGTATAAACAGCAATAAGTGACAGTTGTGCATCTTGGTACAAGGGAGCATCGAGCTTTTTATCGTCGATCTTTTTAAACTCCACGCCTAGATTTCTTGATAGCGCTTCAACATCCAGAGGTGATTCCGTGTGAATATTGATCGTTGTCAGATTATTTTCCTTTTCACTAACATTAATATATGAAGCCATTATCATTTTCAGTGCCCACCAAATAGCAACAATGATGAAACTACACAGTATTAGAAGGTTTTTCATTTCTTTTTATACACCCTCACAAACTCAATGTTAGCAGTTACATGTCCTTTACGAGCCTTAGATTGGAACATGGAGGCTTGCCTAACTCTATTTCCTTTACTAATGTCTTCTAACTCGGATAAAAGATTTAGAATACGATTATAATCTCCAGACACATTTATCATCCCGGTAAAAGCAGAATAAGTGCTGTTAATAGCAACTTCTCGTTGTGGTGCTTTGTTATTAACTTGGACTTCTACTTTTTCAATCGCCACATCAACAACTTCAAGCCAGAGTAACGCTGGATCCTCCTTTTCACTTAACTGCGGAAGACCTGAGTAATTCTCTAGTTGAGAGTCTAATATTTTTAGTTGTGCATCAATCTCATCATACTGAGCAGCTACAACCGCTTGCTTAGATGCAAACACTCTAGCGGCGGCAATTTCATCCATTGATTTTGAAATCCAATCAATCCAAGGAAAGATTAAAAACTCCAAGGAGATCAGAAGACCTATAGCAGCCCCTCCCCATTTTTTTATCAATTGCTCACGTGAGTTCACAGCCAAACTACCTCTATTGTAAAAGCCTCTCCGCCTGCTTTTTGCTTTATAACTGGCCCTGAAAACTTTGCTTCTTTGACTCCGGGAGAGCTAACAACTTGCTTTAATAAATCAGTTGCAGATCCCACGGTGACACCTCGCAGCTCAACTCCTTTAGGTATTACTGTGACCCTTTCAAACAGAACATCCCTAACATTTAATTGCAAACCTGCAAGTTTATTCAGTACATTTGGATTATCGGCTAAAAATTGCTGTAATTCTTTAACTGAATCAATCTGGTTATTATATTGACGTCGTTTATCAATACTTTCATTCACTTGAGCTTGGTTTAATTCTTTTGCTGAGTCTAACGTCATTTTATTCCAAAAGACGTAGCTAGTAAGGACGGTAGCAGTTATAACACCTGCAGCCAAAAGGCCATAAACTAAGTTTCTATTCGAGATCCGCTCACTTCTTTTTGGTTTACTTCGCTTTATTCGAAGTCCAATAAGATCAAACCATAATAGTTGTGATTCGGATAACGAGAGCTGGCTACTATTTTTATGGGCTAGACTGAGAGGCCAGTTATTCGAGTCTTCTACTTCGCAATAAAGTGGCAGGATGAATTCACATGAATCAGGGATCAGCTGATAAACATCTTTAGGGATGACAAAATATTCAATACTAAAATGACTTTTGCTTAAGTTTCTAGCACGCCAAAAAAACGTACCTTCAAATGGAGGCAAAGCTTTACTTTGTGCCTTGATAATATTAAAAATCTGATTTAAGGAAGACTTTGAATACTGCTTCGTAGTTGCCCAAAAAAGATTTCTATCTAGCACACAGGCTTCAGATAACTTGACTTTGACTGTGGGGCACTGCGTATCTACGAGCTCTTTTTGGCTGTTAAGAAAGTACTTTTTATGTACGACCAAAGCTGTCGCATCATTGATATTTTTATTCGACAACATCATGAGCTAGTTCACTACTTCTTCTTTACTTACAAAATATGGCCGTAACCCTGGGCCTCTCTCAAAACTAAAACGCTTTGAGTAATTTACAGACCCCTCAAATGTGATTTGAATAGAAAGCTTCCCACTGGCGATGCTATCAACACCCCCTTCCCCCTCATCTAGCGAAGGTGTTTGCCCCTCAAATCCAAACGCAGAGTATAAAGACTTAGGTGTAAATTGTCGAACAATATAGGGATTGACCCGAAGCACCAAAAAAGGCTGAATTTGTTCAAATAAATTATCATTTTGGAGAATGTAGCGTAGCTCTTCAACGGTCTGCAACGCTGTATTATTAGGTAAAAAAGGCTGTATATAATCTCCCTTTTCAGCTCCTTCTAGACGGCGAAAATTATCGATATCCTGCCAATCATCAAAGCGGTCCATAATTTGGTTTATGTCGCTAGAGTCTGTGCCGTAATGTAATAATAACTGCTTAAATGCTCCTTCGTTCAATGGCGCGAGCGATACTAGACCACTTAGATCTTGAGCACGCACATGAAGGTTACCCCGCTTTGTAGCCTCACCTCTAAAGTTTTTTAGTGAAGGATCTATTAACTCAATCCCAGGATAACGAGAGTTTGGCCCCAAAATACCTAGCGGTGTTGTCATTAACTCATAGATAATTTCAGATTGAGCATTGTCGACTGCAATTTTAGCCCTATTATGTTGCTTGATCATATTTGCCATATTAGCTGTATTGCTACCTTTTTCGGACATAAAGATCATCATACTGGCCATCGCTGCAGTGATCATCAATACTAATAGCAATGCTGCACCATTACTTTTACTTATTTTGCTATTCACTACTTGCACCTAATAAAGAAGGTGGAATTCTAGATATTCGATAGATCAGATGATTGACTTTACCGCGCGCATTATCATTTTTGACCTTAATACGAATAAAAAGAGGCATTATTTTACGCTGAGACGCATAGAATGTATCATTCCAAGTGGGCTTAGGCTTCACAACTATATCTAAGTATTCAGAGTAGTAATTGCTAAACTCAAGCCAGTCTTTCCAACCAAAGTATTGAAACTCAAAGCTTTGGCTGGACATAAATGAAATGCTCTTCTCACAGTTACTCTCATGAATTTTAAAGCTACTTAACGAAACAACACCAAGAGGGACTTCACAATACAACAAATCACGGTCTTTAATATACAGTGTGGATACTGCAATTGGCTCCGATATCAATACTGGAGAACGAGTAACAAACGCAAATCCCTCTTTTTTTCCAATAAAAAAAGGAACTGTTTTGCCAAGCTCGTCTACATACCCATAAGGGAATGCCTCTCTAATTTGTTGATTCACAAGTTTTACTCTAGAAAGCTTGTCAATATCATATCTGCTATTTGAGCTGGTTAAATTTTGTAGGGAGAATCGATAACTCATTACAGCAAGTGCAATTACTATCGAAAAGATAACCATTGAAATTAATACTTCAATCAGGGTAAACCCAGTTCTATTACTTTGCTTCACGCCAGAATACATTTTTGAACTCAGTAATTTTTTTGGGGGCTGGGAGTAATTGAGAAAAAACAGCGCATTTATATAAAATCATCGTTCCATTTGATGTTTCACCGCTTTCACTACCACCAACGCTTGTCAAGGCTGGTTTCTCTGATACCACTTCAACTCGCCAATAGTAACTTTCACCATCATATTTGTACTCACCTTCAACCTGAAGGTTATACTCATACTGATACCTTACTTCATCTTGAATATATTCAAGCATGTAGGATTGCTGTGCCGTTGTAACAAGCCTTCTCTCGTTCAACAACATAGCTTGAGTAACATAACTAATTGCGCTAATAGATATAAATAAAATAACAGAAGCAATTAGCACTTCAATTAGTGTCATCCCTGTCTGCTGCTTAGAACTCAATCGTTTCACTTTTCTCTGTGTCTTTGTAGGTAAATGATAATTTTTTCGCCACTAAATAATTGCTAGAAGACAATTGAACCGTTTCACGTTCAAAACTAAGCTGTGAGAACGTTATTGATTTAAGTGCTGATATATTAGCTTTCTCGGAGGATTCATACTCAACCTCTGGTTGGGGTATTTGTACTCTCCCAGCTTCCCACACCTCTATGTTAAATCCTTCAATACGCACTTCTAAATCACGCCCTCTATAAATTGAGTACTGTTTTGCATATTCAAGCAAAGATTTAAGTTGCTGCTTTTCAGAGTAACGCTTAACTTGTTCTAATTGGCCCCACATATTTGGCAGTACCACAGAACTTGTCAGGCCAACTAGTGCCAAAACAATCAGCAATTCGACTAAAGTAAAGCCTTTTTGTTTAGAAAGAGACATCATTCATCGACACTATACTTAGAAGCATCACGATTACGACAGAGCCAACTATCCCCCCCATTATTAGTATCAATAGTGGCTCTAACAATGCGGTAAATTTAGTGAGCCAACTCTCAAAACGGTTTCGAGAGCGATTGGCTATCTCATTAAAAGAGCTTGCTAGGCTACCACTTTCTTCACCTACAGTAATTAGAGAAATAGCAACATCATCATACAGACTAACCCCCTTAAGTTCGTTACTTAAAACACCACCACTACTAACAACGCTCACCACTTTCGTAAGTTTTGCGTGAAGTCTAGGGTTAGCCACCGTTTGCAAAGCTAACTGTAAACTATCAGATAAGCTAACACCACTTTCTAATGTCAACTGCAAAGCCGTTGAGAACTTTATACGATCTGAGTGGTTTACTATTTGCTTTACAATAGGAAACTGAATCACCATCGAAAATAGCTTTTTTCTTAGTAAATCTCTTTGCATTGCACTGTATAAAGCTAAGGCGCATAAAAGTAAGAAGATTAGTAAATGAAGCTGATAATTTTGAACCCAAGTCGAAAGGTCTAATAGCAGCCTAGTGTATTCGGGGATCTCTCCACCATTGTCAAACATAGATGACATACTAGGAATGACAAAATTAAAAATAGCCCAGATAGCAGAAATGCAAACGAACAATATGAAAATGGGATAAGTTGAAGCTTGAATAACCTTGCTTCTCAATGCACTTTGAAACTGCAAGTTTTGACTTAACCTTGCAAATACCTGAGGCAAGTTGCCTGTTGCCTCGCCAATTTTCACCATTTCAATATACAAAGTTGAAAAAATATCCGCTCTTTTCGCCAGCGCTTCGCTTAGCACAGCACCTTGCTTTATATCAGCCAGAACAGAGGCCCATACTTGTCCAAGAGCAGAATTCCGATTAGATTGGGCAAGCACATCCAGAGCTTTGTCCACGCGGAGGCCATTTTGAAGTAAAGTAGACAACTGGCTAGTTGACTGCTCTAAATCGTTAAGTGATACTTTTTTACGAATACTTCTCGTCTGTATCTCTTTTATTTCAAGAACTAATAAATCCTTCGACTGTAGCTGATTATATACCGAGCTTTCACTTTCGGCCGTGAGCTCACCTTTTTCTATCTCGCCCTCTGAATTACAGACTTTATATCTGAATACTTGACTCACCCAGCTACCCTCAATACTTCCTCTATAGTCGTCTGACCATTTACAGCTTTTAGAAAACCATCTTGCTTAAGCGTGCGAAGCTGCTTTTGCTCCATCATTTCATAAAGGCTATCGAGAAGGCGCTCATCTTTGGGGAGTTTCTTAACATCTATATCACAGGGCAAATACTCTAGAAATGCGACGCGACCAGAATAACCTGTATTCTCACAGTGTTCACACCCTTTAGCTTGATAAAGAGGCTTGTCTACTCCCTCTGCAACCTCAGATAATTTATATCGTTGATATAGTTCTCTTGTTTCTTGTTCACTTAGAGGTTGTTTACAATGATTACACAAGGTTCTGGCTAGTCGCTGCGCCATAATAGAAACTAGACCGGCGTTTAATAAATACTCTTGAATACCCAAATCCAGTAATCTCGTATAAGCCGAAGGCGCATCGTTTGTGTGGACCGTACTAAAAACTAAATGCCCAGTTAGTGCTGATTGTAAAGCTATCTTAGCAGTTTCATTATCACGGATCTCACCAACCATGATTACGTCGGGATCCTGACGCACAATACTTCTAAGCCCTGCTGAAAAATCATATCCAATCTCAGCATTCACTTGTACTTGGTTAATCCCCGGTAATTGATACTCGATAGGATCTTCTAGGGTAACTATTTTAATATCGGGACGATTTATTTGATTCAAAAAGGAATAAAGAGAGGTTGTTTTGCCTGAGCCCGTAGGTCCAGTCATTAAAATAACTCCGGATGTTTTTTTAAGGTCCTGGTTTATTTTATCGACAAGATCGGCTGAATAGCCTAACTTTTCCAAATCGAATTTAACAGCATTTTTTATTAGAAAACGCATTACGACACTTTCGCCAGTACCCAAGGGCAATGTTGAGCAGCGAATATCTAGGTCAGTAGCACCCGCCTTCATTTCTATTTTACCGTCTTGTGGGCGCCTCTTTTCGGCAATATCCATCCCTGATAGAATCTTAATTCTTGAGATAACTGCTAGCTGAAGGTTGTTGGGTATCGGATCTGCTTCTTTTAAAATGCCATCAATTCGATACCTAGCTCGATATTTACCATTAATAGGTTCGATGTGTAAATCTGAAGCTCCAAGCTTCACCCCTTTATTTATTAGGCTATTTACCAGATTTACAGTTGGCGCGCCTAACGCTAACTCTTTTAATGCACTTAGATTATCACTTGAGATAGAAAGCTCAGGCGTATCTGAAACTAACGCTCGACATTGTTCGGCTAGTAACTCAAAGTCTTTCTTTGTTACAGCGTAAAACCGCTTTTCCTGAGTAATAAAACGAAGGTAATCTAATGCATCACGGCTATGTGGGTTAGCGAATACTATGCCCACCTTCGTCTCACAGACAGAAACCGGAGCCATGTCATTTTCTAATAAAAGCTCTAAATTGATAGATTTTAAAAAGCTTATATAGTCCGCTGAAGTATCTAAGTTATCTTTCCATTTTTTGCAATTAAGCAATGTGCAATATAACTCACAGAGCTGGTCTTCATCAATCCAGCCAGAATTCAATAGTACTATCTCAAGTTGAGAAAGTGCACCTCTCTCAAACTCAGCAACTTGCTGCAGCCGCTCACTATTTAATATTTGCTGGCTGCCAATATACTCATGAACCTTAGAGTTCCACGTCTGCATCTTCACCTTCGCCACCAGGTTTGCCGTCTCGGCCAAAACTCTTCAACTCAAATTGTTCGCTACCGTTTTCACTGATAGCTTTATAACTATATGGATTACCCCAAGGGTCATTTGGTATTTGCTTCGGAAAGTAAGGACCATCCCACATTTCTTTGTTACTCGTCACAAGCTCATCAAGAGTTTTTGGGTAGTAGCCTATATCTAATCGATAAGAATCTAACGCGGTTGAAATAACCTGCATTTGCGCTTTTGCAGTACCCTCTCTAGCAGTACCCACCTTACTAAACATTCGAGGCGCAACAACAGAGGCTAAAAGCCCCAAAATTACCATAACAATTAACAACTCCACTAAAGTGAAACCCTTAATTTTTTTTAACTTTTTCATTTGAATACTCATTTAGTCAATGCTGTTTATATCAAGTAGAAAGCCGTGACCTGCGTAAGACACCAACAACCCAAATTAGTTCCAGCACAATGTAAACAAGGCCTTTGACACAATAAATGCATAATTCTAGAGTGAAAACCCATCACAAGTGGGCTCCATCTATACCGCTGAAATCTAACATACAACGGTATAATTTTGAACTAGTGTAGCTTTACTTTAATGCATTAATTGCAGCACTTAGTTTATCAATGCCACCACCTGTTACGATTTGATAATCAACTAATATTCCGTCTTTCTGCTTTCCAATCACAAATGAAGGAGTGCCATCTAAACCAAGTAGTTGAGCATCAGTAATTGAGCGAGAAACTTCTGCATGTACGGATTTATCCTCAAGACATGCATTAAACACAGTTTCATCTAAGTTAAAGTCAGTGGCAATTTCCTTTAGTGAATCCGTGACTATGTTATTTCCTAACTCAAAAAGCTTATCTTTAACCCCTTCATACTGACCTTGTTTATTTGCACAGCGCAGTACAACAGCGGCATAGCCAGATTTTGGGTGAAGCTTAGTTAATGGGAGTTCACGCGCTAGTACAGCAACCTCACCAGAATCAACAAACTTGCTTTTAAATTCAGGCCAAATTTCTTGTTGGAATTTTTTGCAATAAGGACAATGTAAATCAGTGTATTCAATCATCACAATACTAGCATTTTTATCTCCAATCCATTTACCTTCGTTGGACAGGGGTAATGTATCTGGCTTTACCAGCTCAGCAAGTCCAACTCTGACGGCTACTTGCTGTTGAATTTCTCTTAATTTTTCCACTTCTGCACGTAGCTCTTTAAGCTCAGTATTCTGAGTGGTACTACACCCTAGTAGTAAACTTGATAATGCTATTGGTAATAACCAGTTTTTCATTGAAACTCCTTAATTTAGGTTTTTTTATGACAGGTTGGTCCGGACAAACACAGGTTGTTGGTATACCTGATCAATCTTAGTTTTGGGTAACAAATAACTTTGTGATAACTAGCTTTGACTCTAAGTTCACCAGATACGCTTCACTAATATTGGCATCAGATTATAACGGCGTTTTGATACGCAGGCAGAGTTAATTATAAAACTCACTGTGTTGATAAAGATATAATTGCGGTGAACTTCAAAATTAAACGGTCAGTCCATGATTTACCCAAAACTCATTTTCACAACCACCTTCGAAAACCCATGTCACACTCATATATCAGAAAGCTAGTAGCAAAATATTTAGCCTCGGCTATTTTTGAGCTTTACTACCTCATCGATTTCTACACGAAACGGTAGTGCACGATAAAGCTTTCTTGTCTCGAAAGAGATCACTTAAGTAGGCAAATGAATATCTGTTCGCTTTGTCCCCCTATAAAAGCAGAATCTGTAGATCTATTTCCATTCCATTAGCTCATCTATACTTAAAGTGAATGATGTTTGACGCTAATAGAGTCAACGTTGACCAAAAAAATTGTGATAAGGCACAGAGCCAAACATTAGCCTATAATGATAAAAAAACCCTCGCAAAAGCGAGGGTTTTTAAACTATGGTAAGTAATTAAAAATTACTGAGACCATTCGTTTTGGTCTAGTACTGGCATTACGCGGTCAGTACCACCAATGATTTTCTGTACAGATACACCGTGTACTGAATCTTTAGGAGCAGTAACAGTGAATGTTACAGTATGACGATTGTCAGCTGATTTAGCGTTTGCAGCGTTTGTACCTAGAGATTCTGCAGCGTAACCGCCGTCAGCACCTGTGTAACCTTTCTGAGCAACAGCTTGCTCAATTAGCTTAGGTACGAAGTATACTACAGAAGACTTAGCAGGAACCTGACCAAGTTCTACAGCAGTCACTTTACGAGCGCCAGTGTTACCGTTAGCAGATTCACCAAACACGTCAACTGTTACTTCAGCCGCTTCATCGTGTTCGTTAGTAACACGTACAAAGTTACCTTCAGCATTTACTACGTAAGGAACTTTAAGAACTGCACCGTTAACGCCAACTTTGTGAGTTACTTTGTTATCTTCACAGTGATCAAGCTCACCTGCTGTACCGAAGTCTAGCGTGTAGTAAGTAGTAGCTTCGTAGTTGAAGTTCATGATACCGTCAGTCGGGTTATTCTCAACAACGTAGTACATTGTGTTGTAAGTTGCACCCTGAAGTGGAGCAGTTGTCTGAGTATTAGGCTCTGCATCACCTGTACCAGCATTCGGAGTAAATAGATCAACAGCTTCTGTGTTGTATACAGTAGCAGCAGCTTGAGTTAAACCAAATGAACCCGGTACTGTACCAGTTTGTACAGGAACAGATGTGTCTAACACGCCTGTAGCAGCAGTGCGGCCATTGTATAGGCGCATTTTAACGTTTGCGCCTGGCTCTGCAGTTGCAACGAAAGCTGTTTCTAGGTGGTCATCAGCGTCTAGAGTAATAGCTTGGTCTAGAAGTGCTGCACGGTTATAGAAACCGTTCTTGTAAATCGCTTGTGAGCTAGTAGCTACTAAACGGTTGTTAGCTGCTGCATTGTATACAAATTCAGTACGAGCAACGATCGCATTGCCTTCAGAATTTGAGCTTTCAGCATTAACCTGAACTTCAGCAGTTGTGCCGCCGTGTAGTGCGTAGAACTGAGGAGTGATATCAACAACTTTCTGAGCAGCTGAAACAGCACCTTGGATGTTATAACCATTACCACCATCTGTAATAGCAGAAGTAGACTTGATTGTTACAGACTGTGTTGTAGAAGCTGTAGTACAAGTTGTGTTAGCAATCTTGATACCTACTGGATCGATAGCTGTAGAGTCAGCACCCGTAGAAACACGAGAGAACGCAAGACGAGTACCTGCACCGATAGTGATACCAGCTTTAGTCAGGAAAGTGATAGAAGAAACACCATCAACTGTACCATCCGAAGATGCTACCGCTTCAAAGTTAGTGTTTGCACCAGAACCATCAGCATCTTTTACTAGGTGGATTTGGTTAGCGTTACCAGCGAAAGTTGCACCACTAAGCTCGATAGTGATTTTAGTACCACCAGGGATATCAGTAGTAGGGATGTAAACGATGTGTTGGTCAGTGTTTGTACCATCAACAGCGTCAAAATCTAATGTTAAATCACCAGTAAGCTCATAAGCAACTTTTGCTTCGTTAGTAGCTTCAAGGTTTGCAGCAGTTGCACCTGTACGGTTAGCTTCTGCGATACAAGCCGCACCGCCGTAGATAGTGTCAAAGCCTGTAACAGCTAGAGCATCTGCGCCTTTGTAAACTTCGAAACAAGCTTCAGTACCTGCGTAAGCATTACCTGCTAGTACAGCAGCAACTGCAGCAGGGATTAAAGCGACTTTATTAAAACGCTTCATTTTTATCTCCATGTATCCGGTGGACACTTTATGTTTTCAGTTAATATTTACACACTCTGGACACCAGAGTATAGCAAAACGTTAAATAAGTTAAAGGGCCCGACCGATACTGCACAAACATGTAGCATCAAATCTAGGCTCGTCTATTATGATAATAAGCTAAATTAAATTCAAGAGCTAGCGCTAAATTAATATGGTTTTAAAAGTAACATAACAAGTCGTATTCGCAACCTTTTCATAAAGATTAATCACACAACACCACCACGACACTTTTTGCTTACATTTGAGGTCAACAAATAACCAGACAACACGTAACCAAATAGCAGGTAAAAGGTAGGCAGCGTTTTAAAGCGGTCGCTTATCGCTGAAGAAAAGCCAAACAGCAAGACTTCTGAGGCGACCAAACATGCTACAGCAAACGCTAGCGCCGTTTGAGTTTCATTCCTCTTGGAGCATAACCCCTTTTTATATACATAACAACAAACTAAGAAAAATACAAACTTAATTACTAGAGCTGCTGTTAACCCTAGAATCCCCCACTTAATAAGGTGAAAGCCATAGAAAGATTCTATTACCTCTATCCTAGTCTCAAGTTCTAATCGATTTGAGCCTTCAGACAACGGCGGTAACTGTGATAAATACTCGCCAGCCAACGCAAGCTCTTTTAGTCGGTGGCTAGTCGAGCCGTCAACATCTCCATCTTCGCCACCAAAAGTCTCAAGTATATAAGAGACTTGCTCAAACTCTTCACTAAAGGATAGAAAAATTGAGACGCTAGCCACAACCATAGCAAACAGCAGTAAGTACGAAGTTTTGCGCGTTCTTGCGCCAGTGAGCCAAAAAGCAAGGCCTAAAATTCCTACCGTCGAGAATAATCCACCTCTACTAAAACTCAAAAACATCGCACAAAACGCAACAAACACAATTGACCACTCACCAACCGACATTGATATTCGCCGAGCAAAAAAGCTGAAATAGTAAAAAATAAAAAATGACAGATAAAACGAGAAGTCTGAAGGATAACCATAGGTTCCTGACCAACGATAAAAATGTAACGGCATGTCATCACTAGGTCGTCCCTTAAATATATCAACGACAGGCCACAGTGCAGGAATGTAAATCAACATTGAAATGATCACCTGAAATACAAACATTTTTTTGAAGAAAACAAAAAATGTACGCAGTTCCTCCTCATCTAGTGGATAGATTAAAGGGATGAGAATATATATCAAGTATATAAGAGGACGTAAATAATCGGGCAGATCTTTAAAGGTTAAAAAGTTAGTAAAAGCCAATGATACAGCCATGTAATAGCTCATCATCACAGTGCAAATAGCCACAACAGCAGTGACGAAGCCTTGCTTAAAGTAAGTGCGTCTAATCACTAACGACAAAGCGACGAATACAAAAGCAAAAACGTGTAGTACTTTTTGTGCGGTGGGGGCCCCTAGAGTATGAGGCAAAACTGGGAATAAAAAAACAAAGAGCCAAACAAGTTTGTTTATAACAAGATTATTAAATATCACGATTAACCTTACATGCCCAGCAATAGCGCTGGGCATACCTATCAAGGAGCAAAGTGCTATGATTAATTATTCGTTGCCCTCAGGCCCGAGACTATTACGTATCCTGTGGCTAACACTCCTCCTAACAACGCAAAAATCACCACGATCAGCGCTCTGTTAGGGCCATACTTACGCTCAGGAATAATAGCGGGGTCGATAACTTTAAAGGCATATTCTTCTTTAACACTGGCCAGCATTTTGGTTCGGTGTTGCTGCTCGATCAACTGATAAAACATTTTTTTTGTTTCAAGCACTTTAGTCGCTTCTAGCGCAGCTTCTAAATAATCGATACTTTTATTAGCTTCAGAGATTTCTTCTTGACGGATCACTTGGTTAATATCTTTCACCAATAAATCGGTGATCTCTTTAGCTACAAAAGGAGATTGATGAAGCACTGATAGCGCGACTAGTCCAGTCTTAGTATCAATTTCCAGCTCAAAATTGTTTTCAATAAATTGCTCAAAAACCATATTTATCGAAATAGGTTCTTCTGCATTCACATCAAATTTCGCAAGCTTATCCGCATCATAGAGCAACTCTCCTTTCTGCCATTCATACGACTTCGCTGCATAGATTTTTTCCTTTAGCTTATGTTTTTTAATAAACTCAGTTAAAAAAACACGACTCTTGAAACGCTCTAAATGCAGCAATGACTTGTCTGCAGAGCCGCCTCCAAGCTGCACACCTGCAAGCGCCGCAAGACCTCCAAGTTGTCCAGATAAGCCCCCACTACTATTTGACGGATTACTTGCTGGGCTTAGAAGAACTTGAGACTGGTAGATATTCGCTTTAGAGAGTGCAAAAGCCACACCTAATCCGATAAACAAACCTGTGACAACAATAATAACTAATAATCGTTGCTTTACTAAGGTGAAAATATCTCCAATTGAAACATCTTCGTTATTTTGTTTAGACATCAGAAAGTTCCCTAAATTAAATATTGTTGATAGCTGCGGCTGCAACACCAAGTTGATAAATAATTTGGGTAGTAGTACTCCAAAGCGTTAGGTTGTCCATGTAATTAGAATTAAGTGGAACTACAATGGTATCCCCCGCAGAGAGTGTGTCTTCCCGATTTACTGCGAACCAGTTATTCTTTGGAATAATAACGGAACCATTGGCTTTGATGATATATATTCTCTCTTCATCAGCCAATTCTTTAATACCACCGCTACGCTCTAGATACTCAGAAAGACTCAAACCTTGTTCAAATAAATGAGAAGCTGGATAATTCACCTCCCCGATAACACTAATAGAATCTCTTTCTTGAGGAATATAAAGAGTATCCCCATCTTGTAACACTAAGGATTGCCTGCCATTCATAATACTAGGCAGATTGATTACCAGCCGACCTTGCGCTTTAATCGTACTTAAGTCTTTGAGTAACTGTTTAACTTCGGAGTAAGTAATATTTTCAGAGCTAGGCTGAAGACTCTTAGATGCAATCTCTCGCTTTAGATTTTCAGTTAAGCGTTTAAGTTGTTCCTGTTCTTGATTTTTTATCTCTTCTCTTGTAAATACAGCACTGTCTATTGAAGCGAACTCCGTCAATCCCCCTGCACGTGCAAGCACATCATTCAGTGTTTCGCCACGCTTGATTGTATATGTACCTGGGAACTTCACTTCCCCCTTAACTGTAACTTGGTTTTCATCCATCCATTTTGGAACTGACAGTATATTTATGGCATCTTTACTTTTGATGGTAATAGACGGCTGCTTCAACTCCATAGCCAAATCGAAAGATCTATGCTCTACATTCATCGATTCATCATTTTTGAACGTTGTCAACTCGGCTAAACCTAAATAGGCAGATTCGAGTAATCCACCTGCCGCCTCTATGGCATCTTTCACAGTATAATTACTGGCTATTGGATAATTACCAGGGTATTTTACGCGCCCCTGAATTGTTACGATTTCCAAAGGGTGCTGTGGTGTTGCTTGATGTTGTAGTTGCCTAATAACAGGCTCTAATAAAGATATTCTAGAAAACGGACTTGGCAGTTCAGTTTTAGTGTCCAACTCTGCATTCGTCTCTTCTGGTAACATGAAAGACCAGTTTTCGCTTTCAGGCTCACTTTTTTCTTCAAAATCTTCTGTGGCGACCTGGCTTTTTTGTCCCTGATTTAACGTTGCAATGGCTTCGGTGTCCACAAATGCCTTAAACAACTCATTTTCATATAAGTGCCATAGCTTTGTTTTTTCTTGCTGCTCTAGCTCATCAGCAGTTAAATCTAATGCTTTTAGCGCATCTTTCTCCTCGTTGAGATACTGAAAACGGCTAAAAACAAACACTTTATCGCCACTTTGTAGCTCTACAAGGTGTTTCTTATTAGTATTGGGTCTTAGTTGCTCAAGTAAGTTAAACTGTACAAGAGATACTTTTTCAAAACGTCCCCCTCGTAGGACCAATCCATAGCCCGTATCAGCTTGGGGAAGAACTGAATGCAGTGAGTTATTAAATAATTCACTGATAGTTAACCCTGGTTTCCAAGCATATTTACCTGGCCTTACAACGGCACCAATCAGCGTCACTTCATTATCGAAGTGAGTTCCCGTTTTATCAACCTTAACAGCATCACCATCTTTGAGCATCGTACTTGCAAACTCACTCCGCTCAACACCAATCACAGTTCGTGTACCGTTAGTATAGCGGCTAATCGTCACCGAATTTTTAAACGCTGTTGCACTCATACCACCAGACATTATCATCAGATCAGCTAGAGACTCCCCCTCTTTGACTTCGAATATAGCTTCTCGTCTAACCGCCCCCTCAAGTCGCACTTGACTTTTCAGACTTGGTACAAATACTGTATCTCCAGCTCTAAGCGGTGCATCATCTGCATTATCACCACTTAGTAATAAGTCATAAAGATCCAGTGTTTTTATGACTTTCCCCTTACGCTTCAACTGAATATTACGAAAAGAGCCAATATCAGTTAATCCACCGCTGGTATATATACTATGAGTGATATTTGACAAAGACGATAAAGTATAACTTCCAGGCTTTTTAACTTCTCCAACCACTAAAACCCGAATTTTTTTCAGCGCTGTAAGGGATACGTATACTGAGGTACCAATAAGCTCTCTTGATACCTTATCCTGCAATAACTTTTTAAATTCACTATATTGCATTCCAGTAACACTAACGGGTCCCAATTCTGAAAGTTTGACATGGCCCTCACCATCAACTTCGACTATTTCTTCAAAGCTTTGTTGGCCGAAAAAACTAACCTTAAGCTGATCGCCAGCACCCAAGATATAGTCCTGTGGAACAGAAACATTACTTACGTCAGTCTCTGAAAGTGTATTGCCACTAAACAACTCACTACCAAAAGGCTTTAAATCCTCTTGCTCAGGTTTGAAGCGTTTTTCTTCATTTGATAGGTAGTCTTTCTCAGGCTGTGGCTGTGGCATGTTGACTGCTTCTGGCTTTTGATTTTCTGTTGTGCCACCACTAGAAGAGTTTAGTGTACTAATATCAATACCGTACTGCTTAGCAAGCAACTGTTGTTGACTTTTCGGTAGTTTTTTAAACTGTTCTATTTGCTGCTTTGTTGGAGTAAAAGCGGCTGCGGAGCAGGCAAATAGCATTATTAGTAATAAAAGAAGACGGTTTACCAACATGCCTTACTTCATCCTGTGTAAGTGAAATTCATAAATAGACGCGTATTCTACACTAGTTATTCAAAAATCCAAATCGGGGAGAAGTATGCATTCTGTTATATTGTGTAACAGTATCAACTTGAGAAGCGGTTGGACTGAATTTGGGATAGCTACTTATTTTCTAGTAGTTGTTGTTCTCAGCTATGCCCTCCCTTATCAATCTTGAGTCAGAAAGTATCATCTGAATAGAATAACTGACATAAGTGAGCTCGTTATTTTCAATGAGTTAGCCCACAACTTATCGCTAGCTCAAATTAGTTAATTTGTTTAGCTAAACGGGAAGATTAAACTCTTCAAGCTAATAATGATGTTTAAACGGAAGACCTAGCAAGTTTAAACATCATTATTTAAATGAACAGGTTTACAACTTAAAAACTGTAAACCAAAGTAAGTGAAGTTTCTGTGTCTGTATTTTCTTTATCGTCTGCTACGTCAGAGTTGTGGATAATGTTGTACGCCACTTTCATCTGTAGAGAACCGTTGATTTTGGTCAGCAACGCCGTTTCAGACGTTGTTTTAGTGTTAGTATCACCATATTCAACCGCAATCAATTGTGTAAACCGTGCGTTTTCTGAGATCTGCCATTGGTAATCTAATTTACCAACACCGATGAATTCGCTTTCAGACGTACCAGCAAGTAGCTCACCGTCATCGTCAAGTTCAGTGCTATCGTCTTGGTGCTCAAAACGCTTTACACCGGGACCAATTTCAGCGTTAAGGTACATATCATCATTTTCGAATAAACGTTGACCATAACCCACTGAAATAACCGCTTCACTACGGTAGGCACCAAAGTAATCTGAAACATAAGAACCAAACACGAACAAATGACTGTTATCTTCATTTAGCTTGTAGTTACCCTGAACTGACGCTGAGTATTTTTCGTTGGTACGAGATGTAACATCTACGCCGGCATCGTTTTCACGCGTGTCTTCTTTGTAGAAACCATCTAACTTATACTCGTTGTTCCAATTAGTTAGGTTGTGCTTAGCTTTTATCCCACCTTTTAAGGTTGTTGTTTCTGTGTTACCACTGGTGATAATCGCACCCACTTCACTGGTTACATCCCAAACTTTCTTTGGCTTCTTAGCTTTGCCTTCTGCCGCTGCATTAGCGCTCGCAGCCATAAGAATACAA
Organism: Pseudoalteromonas sp. Isolate6; assembly: GCF_022398435.1. Taxonomy (NCBI): domain Bacteria; kingdom Pseudomonadati; phylum Pseudomonadota; class Gammaproteobacteria; order Alteromonadales; family Pseudoalteromonadaceae; genus Pseudoalteromonas; species Pseudoalteromonas sp. Isolate6. The sequence goes on from NZ_JAKEVK010000002.1 coordinate 24,766, forward strand.
CAGGTTAAAACCTTTAATTTCATTTCTAACTAACCTTTTACTGATCTTTATGTAGGTGAACATCCATTTGCGGGAATGGAATGGTGATATCGGCTTCGTCTAGCGCAATCTTAATATTTTCCACAAGTGTGAAATACGTCGGCCAGTACTCTTCTGTTTTAACCCAAGGACGAACAACAAAGTTAACACTTGAATCAGCAAGCTCTAGTACGGCAACATTATACGCAGGTTCTTTAAGAATTCTTGGCTCATTGTCTAATACAGACTTTAATACTGCTTTGGCTTCTCTTAGATCTGCGTCATAGCCAACACCAATAACAAGGTCAATACGACGTGTTTTTTCACGTGAGTAGTTAACAATTGCGCCTGACATTATAGAAGAATTTGGCATCACAATCACTTTGTTATCAGGGGTGCGAAGCTCTGTAGAGAAGATTTCTATTTTTTGTACGCTACCCGCTTTACCGCCTGCTTCAATATAGTCACCTGACTTGAATGGACGCAGCATGATGATCAATACGCCAGAGGCAAAATTAGACAGTGAACCTTGTAGTGCAAGACCAACTGCCAAACCTGCTGCACCTAGAATAGCGATGAATGAGGTGGTTTCGATACCGACTTGAGACAATGCCATAAGCAATGTCGCAGCAAACACAATCGCATAAGCAATATTGGCAACAAATGAGCCTACTGCTTTATCTACCTTGCGCTTACCAAATGCTTTTTCGGTAAGATTAGCACTGAGCTTGGCAAGTTTTAAGCCAACGAAGAAAATTATTAGTGCTATAACGCCTTGAAGCACATAGTGTAAGATTAAATCTGAGTTCTCATTAACCCACTTCCAAATAGCTTCCATACTCATCCCCCTTTTTATATTAAGCAGTTATTTATCATTAGATCGGCTGGATCATACATAGGATATATGAATATTTGCTGTATGTAGAAATAATCTCCAAAAAAATCTTTTATTAAGTTTTTTCTATATTTCCCTTTGCATTTGATAAAAACTTATGTATTATGCGCGCCACACCACACGAGGTGTTCAAGTCTTTAGTGGCGGCTGTAGCTCAGTTGGTAGAGCCCTGGATTGTGATTCCGGTTGTCGTGGGTTCAAGTCCCATCAGTCGCCCCATTCTTTCTATGTATTTATTTTCATTTTATCTTTTTGCGTATACAGAGCTCCTGCACGATAGAGATCTGCATAGCAACGATTTTATATCGTGACTTAAGAATGAAAACCTCGCTACATAAAGTAGCTCCTACACGACCAACATCAAATAATAAGCACCAAAGATCAGCATTGCTGAGATTTTATATCGCGACTTAAGAATGAAACCCTCGCTGCATAAAGCAGCTCCTACACGACCAACACCAAGCAACAAGCACCAGACATCTGCGTAGCGGCGATTTTATATCGCGACTTAAGAATGAAACCCTCTCAGCATAAAGCAGCTCCGACACGACCAACACCAAACAACAAACAACAAGCAACAAGCAACAAGCAACAAGCAACAAGCACCAGACATCTGCGTAGCGGCGATTTTATATCGCGAATAAGATCTCAGCATTAAGCCGGTTTTGCAGATAACGGAGTGATTTAGGCATAAAAAATGCCACCTTATTCAGGTGGCATCACACACGGGATTATTTCTACATACATAGAAATTCTGTATTACTTCCAGCTTCTCATTTTATGACCCTTCAATGCATAGAAGAGAATGAATAAGTAGCTAGGTAGCATTAAACTGTACGCACCTTGAGCACCTAGTCCAGCAACGTTGCCTAAACCGATAAGCAATGGTCCAAGTGCGCCACCGGCAATACCCATAATAAGTAGGCCTGATGCAGTGCCTGTTAAGCGCCCTAAGCCATCAAGTGCTAAAGGCCAAATTGCAGGCCATACCATGGCATTAGCAAAACCCAACAACGCAATACACAATAGCGGATCTGGTAAGTGAGGTCCACCAAAAGGTACCAATAGTATATTCGATAGGAAGTATGACTCATTACTGCCTAAAACAACAGCAAAAACGGTGATTATACCTGCAATAGCTGACATCACGAGCGCAGTTTGCTGTGACATAAAGCGTGGAATAGTCGCGATCCCGATCGCATAACCGATTAACATACAGCCCATGGTATATGACGTCATCACAGAGTAATCAGCAATCCCTAACTGTAATGCATATGAACCAATCGTATCGGCGGCAATAACTTCAACTGCAACATATAACGCAATACCAATAACGCCTAGCGCTAAGTGAGGATGACTAAGCGCTTCTTTTACTTCACCCTTACCTGTTGAAGCTTCTTCTTCAAATACGAGATCTGGAAGTGGTGATACTTTTGCAAATAAAGCAAATAAGAAGATTAAACCTGCGATACTCATATATGGGGCAATCAAGCTGTTTGCCATCGCGTCCTTTTGAACTTGTGACAGTGCTTCACCTTCATTTACTACACCGCTGACCACAACAGCTGCAAATACGATAGGTACGATTACACCCGCAGACTTATTGAGTAAACCCATAATACATACGCGTACAGCCGCTGATTCTTCAGAGCCCATTTTTACCACATATGGATTTACAGCAGTTTGCAACACAGTTTGACCAACACCTATCATTAACTGAGCAAATAGGAAGATTTCGATCATTTGCATTTTTGCAGCAGGAATATACATCAATGCAGATAAAGCCATAATCGCGCAACCGATAGCCATACCATTTTTGTAACCGACTTTTTTGATCAGCATCGCTGATGGGATACCAGCGATCGTCACTGCAATATAGAAAGAAGAAATGATAAATGAAGCTTGGAGCGGTGATAGCTCCAACATCTGTTGTAAGAATGGCGTAATAGCCCCATTTAACCAAGTAATGCAGCCCAATATGAAAAACATTGACCCTGCGAGTGTCATAGGTAGCCAGACGCTTTGTTTGGCGAGTTGTTCTTTATCCACTGTCGCTTCCATAAAACTCTTCTTGTTGCTAGGGGTACATTGCAGTTTTGAAGCAAACTCAGCAATGTACAAAGTTAATTTGGATTATTATTTTTGCGCTTTATGTGCTCAATTTGGCATAGATCCAGAAAAATGACAGCGCTGACATTTAACTTTACGTTAAAATCTATTTCATTACCAGTTAGAATTTGAGCAAAATTATCACCAAAAAAGGGCCATTGCCCTTTTTTGCGATAAACTGAATACGAGGGTTTATTTCAACCCTGTGACACGGCTCGTATTTTTTTCTCCGGCTCGCGTTCTCAACAATACCTTACTTTCATCTGAGACACTCATCTGATCAGTATAAGGCTGCCAAGATTCACCATTGTCTACGCTCACTTCTATTGCCAGATAAGGAAACGCACTATTCGCTTCAAGTTTCCCCAACACCACCTTAGCACCTGGAACCGGAAGGTTTGGCTTAATGCCATCATTCTGTAACTTTGCAATCTCTTTTAAAGACAGGGCTGCAGCGAAGGTTGAGAAGTCTTTGTTTAGCTCTTTTTGGTTAATACGACGCCCTTCCCAATCCGCTTTATGCCAAGCGCGCTCTGCAAGCGAAAGCAATCGAGGGAAAATCAATCGTAACACTTGGTCTTCCGAGCGAATGGTCTCACTCCATATTTGCCCTTGCATACCAAGGATATTTTGCGGCTTCTTAAGCGCAGGTAATTCTCGACCAACTAAGGCTTCAAGATTCACGATAGGCTCACGGTTTCGCGTGAAGTCCGCATTCGCATAAATATTATCTGGCATATATGAAAATGCTTTTTTCGTATCTGTATAACGAGTTGCCCAATAATAGCCGCGCTCTTCAGGGTGCGCTTCGTAAGGGTGATCAAAGTACAAATGAGTACCGTGAGACAAAATAACTTGGTAATTGTTGTTTGCAAAACGGTGAGCTCTGTCTGCAACTCCCCACTCCCAAATGTTATCCCAAGTATTTACCAAAAACTGCGGATTTGGGAATTCATCACGTTTAAAGGTCGTCGTAGTGTTATACATTAAACCATCTTCCCAAGCGGCAGGGGTAATCCCACGCTTAGCAAGCAGTTTTGCTACTTTTTGAGTAAAGTATGGTTTTAAATCATTGGGTCCAGCGACCCCATTGTCGGCTACCGCAAATAACTCATTACATGCAGGTGACTCAGTCCATGAGCCCTTTCCAACCTCATCGCCACCAAAATGGACTGTCGTTAGCATAGTACCAGCATCGCGATACATTTCCTGCAGCTCATATACCACCTTTTCTATAAAGGCATAGCTTGAGTCCAAGCAAACATTAATAGAGTTATCTGTGTAGAGTTGTACGGTTAGATACTTTGAAGTGTCATCAATATCGTTCAGAAGATAGGCTTTGGCCTCTTGCGCTTTACCCGCTTCCATCAATTTGTGATAACGCGCTTCCATCGACTTAATCGCAGCACGAGCATGCCCGGGGCTTTCGATTTCTGGAATGATCTCAATATGACGCGCAGTAGCAAATTTAAGTAACTCGACAAAGTCCTCGCGAGAAAGGTAACCATTTCCACTTCCCGTTTTGAAAGGGCCTGTGCCCAACTGAGTCAGTAAGCACTCACGCTCTTGTAAGTCAAAACAACGGAAAGCGCCAACTTCCGTCAACTCAGGAAGCCCAGGGATCTCCAAGCGCCAACCTTCATCATCTGAAAAGTGCCAGTGGAACTTATTTAACTTATAGCGCGCCATCTGTTCAATTAACTTAAATAACGCATCTTTACCATGATAGTTACGGGCATTGTCGTAATGCATACCACGCCAGCTAAAACGCGGAGAGTCTTTGATCTCTACGTGAGACAAGGTAATTTCATTTTTACTATCGGCAGGAAATAGCGCAAGCAAACTTTGAATACCGTAAAACACACCTGCGTTATCAATACCCGTGATTTCAATCACATCATCATCAATATCTAATGTATATGACCCGGCTTGGTTGTAGTCATAATCGCGCCCTAGACTTTTCGCAACTTTAAGGCGGATCGTTGGGATATTCCCTTCAGGCACATGATTTGCTTCAGCTTTTAAATCCAACCCATATTCTGATAAGTCTTCCTGAAAAACAGCGACTTCTGACTTTAAGCGTCCCGCAAAGCGGATCTGCCAGTTGTTGTTAAGGGCAATTTCACCACGGTTAAAGTCGATATGCTCAGGCTTTGGAATGATACGTCTTAGCGCATCTTCTTTTGAGACCGAAACATTGCTTTGATTACGTTCAAAACGCAGCGCTGCGTTAGCTATCTGCGTGTAATCAGTAGGTGTATTGTATCTTTTCAGCTGGTTCTCACGCTCAAATGGCGCAACAAACTGCGTCATGTCTTCGGTATCAGTATTTGCAAAAATGACCGGCTTATTTTTACCTGAGACAATAAAAGCACGCGGCATAAAATCGCTGTATGCAGCAACCCAAGCTGAAGCATCAAAAGCTAATTTGAGTTTTTCACCCGCTTTTAAACCAGCGAACGAATTAGTAGGGGTTATACGATGGAGGTCGCCATTAATATGCTCAAAGCGCAGACCTTCAGCTGTTTCCGTTGAAATATGACGTACTGAGTGCAAGTAGATTTGCCAATCGCTTTGCCCTTTTGGTAGATCAACTTTTGAGTTGTTAGTCAGTGTTATAGCACCGCTAAAGCCCTCTGCACCATTACTGAAGTTATTTTCTACCGCAAATTCAAAATGCGTGTCACTTGCAAACTGCGCTAATTGCTGCTGCGTTAAAGATGCTTGTGTATAGAACGAGCACCCAGCAATTATCGCTCCAAGCAAAGTCGTTTTTATTCTCATCTTTTGCTCCCAGTCTTCATGTTCAATTCAAAATGAACATCATTTAATCACTCATTGTTCCTAAACATCATATAAAAGTTAAAATGACAGCGCTATCATTATTTTTTCATATCCCTGTGTTAGACAAAATGAAACTACTCTGATTTAGCTGTAAATACCATCAAATAGCGATGAACTTAACCTTGGAAATAGCGAGTGCTTGCAGAAAGTGCAGGATTGAGTTTGATAACTTGTGAAAGCTTCAGAGGATCGTAATTGAGAGTCGTAAAAAAGCGGCGGATTTACTGCATGAATGCAATAACGCCGCCACTGAATCAAAATGTGAAATTACCAGATTTTCACTCTGTCTTCTGGCTTAAGATACATCTTATCGCCCTCTTTCACATTAAATGCTTTATAAAATTCAGGCATATTTGGTAGCACACCGATCACTCGATAATGACTTGGTGAATGCGGATCTGTCATCAGACGATTACGCAGCTCTTCATCGCGATATTTGCGACGCCAAATTTGTGACCAACCCATAAAGAAGCGCTGCTCTCCAGTGTAACCATCTATAATCGGCGCTTTCTGATCGCCTAGTGAAATTTGGTACGCTTTATATGCAACGGTTAAGCCACCTAAATCACCGATATTTTCACCCAGTGTCAGTTCACCATTAACGCTAGCATCTTCAAATGGTTTAAAACTATTAAATTGCTCAACCAACTTTTGGCTACGCGCTTCAAATTGCGCTAAATCAGACTCACTCCACCAATTACGCAGGTTACCATCTCCGTCATACTTGGCACCTTGATCGTCAAAGCCGTGACCCAACTCGTGACCGATAACCGCACCGATTGCACCGTAGTTTACTGCATCATCCGCTTCTAGGTTAAAGAATGGTGGCTGTAAAATCGCAGCAGGGAATACAATCTCGTTATTCACTGGGTTATAGTACGCGTTCACCGTTTGCGGTGTCATAAACCACTCACCACGATCCACAGGTTTGCCTAATTTATCGATCATTTCCTGATTAGCAAATTGGCTATAACGCACATAGTTACCCACTAGATCATCAGGACTTATCTCAAGTGCTGAATAATCTTTCCATTTGTCAGGATAGCCTATTTTAGGCGTGAACTTATTGAGCTTTTCTTTGGCGGCTACTTTCGTTTCAGCGCTCATCCACTCTAAGCCGTCAATTGCTTGATCAAACCCTTTAATAAGGTTGGCAACCAATTCTTCCATGCGCGCCTTTGCTTCTGGTGGGAAATACGACTTCACGTAGATTTTGCCTAACATCTCCCCAAGAACAGAGTTACTTGCATCTACCGCTTTTTTCCATGTTGGTGCTTGCTCTTCTACACCCTTCAATGTTTTGCCAAAGAAGCCAAATTTAAGATCAACAATATCTTTGCTTAATAACTCTGCATAGTCATTGGTAAAGTGAAAAGTTAAATAGTCTTGCCAGACTTCTAGCTTTGAATCAGCAATGATTTTTGATAGCGATTCAAAGAAACTCGGTTGGCTTACAATAAGTGAATCCGTTTTAATACCAAGTGCGGTTAAAAACGCAGACGTATCAAAGTCAGGCATTAACGCATTAAACTCTTCTTGGCTAAGCTTGTTATAAGTTTTAGTCGCATCGCGGCTTTCAACACGTGTCCACTGTGCCTCAGCAACCTGCTTTTCTAACTCAATAATATTAAACGCAGCTTGACCTGGATTTTTATGACCAGCCTTAGCTAACAATTGTTCGATATAGCGCTGATACTGTTCGCGAATTTTACTAAACTTTTCGTCATCTTTCAGGTAGTAGTCGCGATCAGGTAGACCAAGCCCTGACTGGAACATATAAAGCGCGTTTTCACTCGAGTTTTTAGCATCATTATTAACGTACCAACCAAACGGTGTACTTGCCCCCGTTAAACGCATTTTAGCAAAGATAGTTGGTAGCTCTGATTTAGTCTTCAGCGCTTGAACGTCATCCAAGTACGGCTTAATGGGGTTTAAGCCTAGTTCGTTTCTCGCTCCTTCATCCATATAGCTTTGATAAAACGCACCTAATTTCTGCTCATCGCTGCCTGCTTTTGCAGACGCGTTATTTGCAGCATCTTCTAGCACTTTACGCAGTGCTTTTTGTGACTCATCATAGAGCTGCGAGAAAGAACCATAATTTGACTTATCTGCAGGGATTTTTGTTTTTTCTAACCAGTGACCATTCACGTGAAAATAGAAGTCATCTTGTGGGCGCACTGATTTATCAATATTTTCGAGTTCAATACCAGAGTTCAAAACCACCTTTTGTGCTTCGGCTTGCTCCGCTGGCTGTTGTTGTTGTGTTTGCGGTTGTTCACTACAACCAATCAATCCCAATGCAAGTGCAACACTTGCAGCGGTCAGTGAGAGTTTTTTCATTATATTCCCCTGATAGAATTTCGCGTATAAGTAGCCATTCAATAGTCTACCGCTGAGCCTGATGAATGACTACGTTCTGATCTTTGAATTTAGTAACAAAGTTTGTCACTTACTTTAGCGTGCTTGTAGTAACTCTACGATTGCTTTATTGGCCTCAGGAAACGCGAGCTCATGCAAATGCTCAACTGCAACCCATTTAGAAGGTTGCCCTTCTGCACCATGGGCTTCACCGGAAAAATCCTCAACATGATGAATATATAAACACACCGCCTTATCAGCATAGTCATGCTCAATACGCATTAGCTCTGATGAGTTATAGATCTCGATGCCAACCTCTTCTTGTAGCTCACGTTTCAATGCCGAAAACACATCTTCGCCCGCTTCCATTTTCCCGCCAGGAAATTCCCAAAGTCCACCTTGATGTTGCTCTTCACCTCTTAAACATACAAAGATTTGTTGATCTTTTTCGATCACTCCAACGGCAACTTCAACACGTTTTTTTTGCATAATTCACTCCATAAAAAAAGCGACTTAGCGTCGCTTTTTATACCAATTTAGATTTAGGGCCTGTTATTTTAGTTTTCCGCAACACTGCTTATACTTCTTGCCAGATTGACAAGGACAAGGATCGTTACGGCCTACTTTAGGCTCATTTCGATGAGCAACAGACACACCTTCTGGTGCATCACCACCTACGCGCTCAACCTCTTCATGTTGATATTCACGCGGTGCTTGCTCACTCTTGCGGTGCTGCTCTTCAACTTTTTCAACATCTTCTTCAGCACGAACCTGAACCTTACTAAGTACACCAACCACGTCGATCTTCAAGTTCTCAAGCATTTGTGAGAATAACTCAAATGACTCACGCTTATACTCTTGCTTCGGATTCTTCTGCGCATAACCACGTAAATGAATACCTTGACGAAGATGGTCCATTGCCGCTAAGTGATCTTTCCAATGCTGATCTAGGCTTTGTAGCATAACCGCTTTTTCGAAATGACGTAGTACATCTGAGCCTACCATCTCTTCTTTTTGCTTGTACGCCTTATCAACCTCTTCTACGATACGATCGCGTAGCACTTCTTCATATAGTTTGCTGTCTTCTTCAAGCCATTTTGCAATCGGAAGCTCAACATGGAAGTCATTTTTCAAGCGTTCTTCAAGTGCTGGAATGTCCCACATTTCAGCAAGACTTTGCGGTGGAATATACTGATCAACAGTCGCATTCAACACATCTTCACGAATAGCCGTAATAGTCTCTGAAATATCGCCTTCTTCAAGTAGTTCGTTACGTTGCTCGTAAACCACTTTACGTTGATCGTTCGCAACATCATCGTATTCAAGTAATTGTTTACGAATATCAAAGTTACGCGCTTCTACTTTGCGCTGGGCGTTTTCAATGGCACGGTTAACCCATGGGTGCTCAATAGCTTCACCACGTTGCATACCGAGTTTGCGCATCATGTTAGTCATACGCTCACCAGCAAAGATACGCATCAATGCATCATCCATCGATAGGTAGAAGCGGCTTGAACCTGCATCACCTTGACGACCAGCACGACCACGCAACTGGTTATCAATACGACGAGATTCGTGACGTTCAGTACCAATAATGTGTAAACCACCAGAAGCCAGTACTGCATCGTGACGCGCTTTCCAAGCTTCTTTGATTTCTGCTACTTGCTCTTCTGATGGATTTTCTAACTTTTCAACATCCGACTGCCAGCTGCCACCCAGTACGATATCCGTACCACGACCAGCCATATTCGTGGCAATCGTTACTTTGCCCGGTAGACCCGCGTCCGCGATAATATCCGCTTCTTGTGCGTGGAATTTAGCATTCAGTACGTTATGCTCAATTTTTTCTTTGCGAAGGAAGTGAGAAAGATACTCAGAACTTTCGATAGATACTGTACCCACCAACACAGGCTGACCACGTTCTTGGCAAGAACGAATGTCTTCAAGAATGGCTTCAAATTTCTCTTCTTGCGTCAAATATACAAGATCTGCTCGGTCATCACGAACCATAGGTTTATTGGTTGGGATAACTACCGTATCTAGACCATAAATTGATTGGAACTCGAATGCTTCAGTATCCGCCGTACCTGTCATACCAGCAAGTTTGTTGTATAGACGGAAGTAATTCTGGAAGGTGATGGAAGCCAAGGTTTGGTTTTCGTTTTGAATACGAACCCCTTCTTTAGCTTCAACGGCTTGGTGAAGGCCTTCAGACCAACGACGCCCTTCCATCGTACGGCCCGTGTGCTCATCAACAATAATAACTTCGTTATCTTTTACAACGTAATCAACGTCTTTTTGATATAGTTTGTGAGCGCGCAGTGCTGCGTAAACATGGCTAAGCAGTGAAATATTACCAGCTGAATAAAGAGAGTCACCCTCTTCAATCAACCCACGTTCCGTCAGTAATTCTTCAACTTTAACTTGGCCACGCTCAGTAAGGTGAACTTGTTTACCTTTTTCATCGATGGTGAAATCGCCGTCACCTTCAATGCCTTCCTCGTCCTCTTTTTCTTGTTGCACAAGATCAGGAACAATTTTATTGATTTCAGCATAAAGCTCAGAACTATCTTCGGCAGGACCAGAAATGATAAGTGGTGTACGTGCTTCATCAATTAGGATTGAATCCACCTCATCCACCACCGCATAGTTAAGTGGACGCTGTACACGCTCTTCAACACTAAACGCCATGTTATCGCGTAGGTAGTCAAAGCCGAACTCGTTGTTAGTACCATAAGTGATATCCGCAGCATAGGCTTGCTTTTTTTGCTGTGGCATCATGCCTGGTACGTTACATCCAACAGTAAGGCCTAGGAATTCGAATAGTGGACGGTTTGTCTCAGCATCACGCTTAGCTAGGTAGTCGTTGACGGTAATAACGTGAACACCCTTACCTGAAACTGCATTTAAATACGCAGGCAATGTTGCTGTTAGTGTTTTACCTTCACCCGTTCTCATTTCTGAAATGCGGCCTTGGTGTAGTACCATACCACCAATCATTTGCACATCGAAATGACGCATTCCAAATACGCGCTTAGATGCTTCACGCACCGTAGCGAACGCCTCTGGTAATAAATCATCTAGACTCGAACCTTGTTCAATACGCTGTTTGAATTCAGCGGTTTTTGCCTTTAGTTCTTCATCGCTTAATTTGTCGTATTGTTCTTCTAACGCATTGATTAAAGCGACTGTTTTTCTTAGGTTTTTGATGGTGCGATCATTACGACTACCAAAAATTTTGGTAAAAATATTTGCTAACATGTTTAAACCGTTTCACTCTGTGTATTGGCTGACCCATGTCTCTAAACCTATGTTATTAAGACTGGGGCGCGCTTGTCCTGTTGGCGACAAAAGCGTTCCTAAACTACGGTTTTCATTATGCCAATTTAGGAGTGAGCATTTTGTATCTTGCCGAGTTAAAATTATGCCCTATCATACCAGACTCTTTGTTTCTGCAAACCTTATTGGGTAAATAATACCAAGTTCAATTGCAAGAAATCTTTACTGTTGAGCGTAAGTGTAGCGTTGCAAGTGATAAAGTTTAGTTGGCACCTAACTCGACTCATTTATTCGAGTACAAAACTAAGCGCTTTCGACAACAAATGTTGGTACTTTTGGATTTCTCAAAAATTTCTCTCTGATATACTTAGTAGACTGAGAAACCACCAGTGCGGAGTAATTTAACTCCGTATTATCCCGATATGGCGGTTATTTTTTATTTTTCAACCTATGGGAAGTAAGTCATTGGCTAAAAATCGCTACAATCCAAAACCGCTTGATGAAGTGATGGGGGGGTGGTCAGATAAACTCAATCAATATGGTCAAAAAAGCGCCCAAGCGGAACAGTTACAGAGCTGTTTGGAAGACACTCTAGGCCCTATTTTGAGTAAGAAGTGCCGTGTTGCTTACTACAAAGAAGGGACACTAACAATAGAAGCGGCTTCAGCAACGCTTGCTACTCGGTTAAACTTTTTAAAAATGGATATTCTCAGTGCATTTAGAAAAGTGGGATTACATGACTGTGCGTTAGTGAAAATTACCACCAATCCAGAAGCTCAACAGCGTCTCTCAAATAAGGTGGAATCCCAATCTTCGACCTATCAAGCCAATCGAAGTATGAGCCAAGCCACTGGCGAGCATTTGCTAGCGCTAGCGCAATCCGCGCCACCATCGCTTAAAGCAAAACTAGAAAGACTCGCTAAACACGCAAACACAACGCAAAAAAAATGACGCCTTAGCGTCACTTTTTATCAAACTATATTAGCCTAAGAAGCTTATGCCGTTGCGGTATTGATACCCGCTTCCATTCCTGGCGCTGGCATACTGACTGGCTCTTCGAATGTTGCCCACTCCCATGCTGACTCAGTTGCCATGATTTCACGAAGCAACATATTGTTTAGGCCGTGGCCTGATTTATAGCATGAGATCTTACCTAAAATGTTGTGACCTGCCATAAACATATCACCCACACAGTCTAAGATCTTGTGTTTAACAAACTCATCCGCATAGCGCAGGCCATCTGGATTTAATACTTTAAACTGATCTAAAACAACCGCATTGTCCATGCTACCACCTAAGGCTAGGTTGTTTGCATGCATGTATTCGATGTCACGCATAAAACCGAAAGTACGAGCACGACTGATCTCTTCAGTAAAGCTTTGCGCGGTAATGTCCAATCCAATACGTTGGCGGCTAGCATTGATCGCAGGGTGATTGAAGTCGATTTCAAAGTCGATGTGGAAGCCATCGTAAGGTTCAATTTCAGCCCACTTGTCGCCATCTTCAACACGCACTTTTTCTTTGATGCGAATAAAGCGCTTGGCAGCGTTTTGCTCTTCAATCCCGCCTTTTTGAATTAAGTAGATGAATGGCAATGCACTGCCATCCATAATAGGCACTTCGGCGCTGTCTAGCTCTACGATGAGATTATCAATCCCAAGCGCAGCGACCGCAGCAATCAAATGCTCGGTAGTAGACAAGCGAACGCCGTCTTTATTTGTTAAACACGTACACAGTTGCGTGTCGCCCACAGCTTCCGGTGTTGTTTCAAAATCAACAACAGGGTCTAGATCAACGCGGCGAAATACAACACCTGTATTCACACCAGCTGGTCGGAGAGTGATCGTGACCTTTTCACCTTTGTGTAAACCTACACCTGTGGCTTTAACGACTTGTGCAATCGTACGTTGTTTAATCATATATTCGCCCACTTAAATTCTAGATAGGCGGCGGAGTATAACATAGTTCCACCAAACTGCCAATCTTTGTTTATTTTTTATACCAACCTTAGTCTGACTGCTTACGTAAAAAAGCCGGAATATCGAAGTAGTCACCTTTTTCTTTACTGTCGCTGCCTTTTGCACTTGCTGAACTAGAAGCTTGTTGTGGCTTCTGCTCTTGTACTTGTGGTGCAGGCGCTTCAGCTGGTTGCTCAGGTTCTGCCGCTGACGTTTGTGGTTGCGTAAAGCTTGGCACATACATGCTCGTTTGTGAGCTAGTTTGTGTGCCACCTACTGCATCTGAGCCTGAGGCTTGTCTAAAGCCATTGTCTACAATACCAAATTGCGGACGACGGTCACCACCTAAGCCTGTAGCAACTACGGTCACTCTTAGCTCTTCGCTCATTTCAGGGTCAATAACAGCACCTACTACCACAGTCGCGTTTTCTGACGCTAATGCTTTAACATGGTTACCAACGACCTCAAACTCTTCGATAGTAATGTCCATGCCAGCGGTGATATTCACCAAAATACCTTTCGCGCCAGTTAGGTCAACATCTTCTAAAAGCGGGCTAGAAATCGCGGCTTCCGCAGCTTCTTGTGCACGATCAGGACCTGTTGCCGAAGCAGTCCCCATCATTGCAGTACCCATTGCTGACATCACGGTTCTCACATCCGCAAAGTCAACGTTGATTAGACCTGAACGTGTGATCAACTCTGCAATACCTTGTACCGCGCCATAAAGCACGTCATTTGCTTTAGCGAAGGCATCTAGCAGTGTAGTCCCTTTACCAAGAACTTTAAGCAATTTGTTGTTTGGAATTGTAATAAGTGAATCTACAATTTCTGACAACTCAGCAATACCTTGCTCAGCCGCAGCCATGCGCTTTTTACCCTCGAGATCGAAAGGACGCGTTACTACAGCCACAGTCAAAATACCTAGTTCTTTTGCTGCACGAGCAACAACAGGTGCGGCACCGGTACCTGTACCACCGCCCATACCGGCTGCGATAAATACCATGTCTGCGCCTTCAAGGCTGCTCTTGATGGTTTCTAGATCTTCTTCTGCTGCGCTGCGACCCACTTCTGGGTTTGCGCCAGCTCCAAGGCCTGAGGTAATCTGAGTACCTAGCTGTACGGTAATATCCGCAGACGAACGGCGTAACGCTTGTGCGTCAGTATTCGCTACGATAAAACGTACACCTTCAATTTCTTGGTTTACCATGTGTTCTACGGCGTTACCGCCGCCGCCACCGACACCGATGACTTTAATGACAGCTTCTTCGCTGTGCTGTTCCATAATATCAAACATCTTCACTCTCCGACTTGAGTATTAAAACTCGCCTTGGAACCATTTTGTAACACGGTTCCACCAACTCCCCTCTGCATCTACTTTCGATTTCTGTGCATTCATCGATTGTAGTGAACGGCCGTATTGTAACAAACCTACCGCCGTTGCATATGCAGGGTCATCAACATAATCTGTTAATCCTTTAATGCCAATTGGTTTACCTATTCTTACTGGCATTTGGAATATATCTTCTGCGACTTCTTGTGCACCTTGCATCTTGGCACTACCGCCAGTGATAACAAGACCCGCCGCAATTTGATCTTCAAAACCTGAGCGACGTAATTCTTCTTGTGCAAGCTCAAACAGTTCTCTAAATCTTGGCTCTACCACCTCAGATAAAGTATGGCGAGACATTACCCGAGCAGGGCGTCCACCAACACTTGGTACTTCGATGGTTTCTTCGCTTGATGCCATTTGGCTCGACGCGAAGGCATATTGTACTTTCAGAGACTCGGCATGCGAAATAGGTGTTCTAAATATTTTTGCTATATCGCCAGTGACCTGATTACCCGCGACCGGGATCACAGCAGTATGGCGCAGCGCACCATTTACATAAATCGCAATATCCATGGTGCCACCACCGATATCTAATACCGCAACACCAAGCTCTTTTTCATCATCAGTCAACACTGAGTAACATGATGCCAAGGCATTAAATGTTAATTGATCTACCTGTAAACCACAGCGTTCAACACACTTTTCAATATTCTTTGCCATGTCATTTGAACACGTAATGATATGTGCTTTCGCTTCCATCCTTACGCCACTCATACCCAGAGGGTTTTTGATCCCCTCTTGCATGTCGATGCTATATTCTTGCGGCAATGAGTGCAGCATTTTGCGTTCGGCAGACATAGGCACAGAGCGCGCGATATGAATAACATTGGCAATATCATCGTCAGTGACTTCAGCATTGTTTATTGCCACCACGCCACTTTCGTTTTGACACTGAATATGTTTGCCTGAAATCCCCAAATAAACCGAGCTTATTCTGCAATCAGCCATTAGCTCGGCTTCATCTACAGCGCGTTTAATAGACTCAGAAACGAGGTCTAAATCGTTTACCCCGCCCTTATCCATGCCGTGAGACTCTTGGCGTCCGACACCGACAATACTAAGTTGATTGTCCACAGTGATCTCCCCAACTGTGGCGACGACCTTTGATGTGCCAACATCTAATCCAATCACTAAGTTTCTTTCTGCCGACTTTGTCATGCTTCACTCTTGTTATTTTGTTGTTCTTGCTGCTCAGTAGGTTCTTTCCAACTCACTGCCAGTCCCGTGTCGTAGCGTAAATCAATGACATCGATTACTTTACCTTCAGGCCGTTCCATACGTGGATACACGTCAATAAAACGTTGTACTCGTTTGGCTTTGTCTTCACGCCCTAAATTTAATCGGATCCCATTGTCCAGCCATAGCTGCCAAGCAAATCGTTCTGAAAGCGCTAAACTTTCCAACGTAAACTGATTTACCGCCAACAAGGCTTTAAACTGCTTAAATGTTTGCCATGCTTCTTCAGCACTCCCTTCAGGGCCATATAATTCAGGCAGCCCCTGCGGCAACTTGTTACTGCTTGCTTGGAATACTTCACCATCATCATTGAGTAATGAATCGCTGTTCCAATGCGCAACCGGCTTATGTTCCACCACATAGACTTGCAGCGTATCCGGCCATTGTTTTCTGACTGACACTGTCGCAATCCAAGGCAAAGACTTTACCGCCTTGTGGACTGCTTTTACATCAAGTTCAAAAAAACTATTTAAATCTGCGGTTTTAATTGCCGCCACAATGTCATCTTCATTGGTGTAATGTGGTTTACCGAGTACTTTGAGTGTTTTTATTTGCGCATCATGATGTGCAACTAACCAATCACTTACCCAGTATGTTCCTCTCACCAATGTAAAAATCACCACAAAGAAGAAGCTAAGTCCCCAGAAAAGGGGCCAGTTCACTCTTGAACCGATCAGCTTCAACCCTGCCAAAAATGCTCGCATATTAAAGCGTTTGCTCCAAAATGCGAACAACTAATTGCTCAAAACTTACACCCACCGCTTTTGCTGCCATCGGCACCAATGACTTTTCGGTCATACCAGGTACGGTATTTACCTCGAGTAGATAGAAATGGCCCTGTTCATCTTGCATGGCGTCTACGCGTCCCCAACCAGTGGCACCAACCAATTCAAAAGCGTGCTTTGCCATCACTTGTAATTGCTCAGTATGTGCAGCGCTAATATCTGCCGGACAATAATACTCTGTACTATTAACTTGGTATTTCGCTTCATAGTCATAAAAACCACGAGGCGTACGCATTTCAATAACAGGCAATGCCTCTTTACCAAGCATAGACACGGTAAATTCACGTCCAGTGATCCATTGTTCAACGAGAACTTGATCGTCAAATTTAAAGGCATTATTTAATGCCGCAGTCAGGGTCTCTTCGCTGTCTGCCTGAGCCATACCTATACTTGAGCCTTCGTGGCTTGGTTTTACCATGACTTTACCAAACTCAGCGATTAGCGCCTTAGCGTCAAAACCCGTCTCTTTGCTTACCACAGCATAAGGTGCCGTACTTAACTTAGCAGACTGAAAAAGATGCTTACAGCGGACTTTATCCATTGCAAGCGCACTACCAAGTACACCGCTTCCTGTGTATGGTATCCCCATAAACTCAAGCGCACCTTGAATAGTGCCATCTTCACCGCCACGGCCATGCAGTGCGATGAATACACGATCCACACCTAGGTCTTTAAGTTGCCATAAATTACGTTCTGCTGGATCAAAAGCAATCGCGTCAACACCTTGGTTAACGAAAGCATTTAACACTGCATTACCAGACTTTAGCGACACCTCTCGCTCTGCTGAACTACCGCCAAGTAATACGGCTACTTTTCCAAACTGACTACTCATAATTCACTCTGTTTTAACTGCGCTATCGATAGCCCGGTTGCGGCTAACTGCTTAACGATTTGACCTATATTGCCAGCCCCTTGCGTCAACACTAAGTCACCATCAGCCATAGTGCTTGCCAACACTTTAGCCAATTCACCATGGTCACTGATATGGATCGGCTCAACGCCACGTTGACGGAGACTACGACACAAACTTTTACTATCCGCACCAACGATGGGCGCTTCGCCGGCACTATATACATCTAACAGCAGTAGTTTATCAACATCGCAAAGCACTTTTACGAAATCTTCATATAAATCGCGTGTTCGGCTATAGCGATGTGGCTGATAAATCATAACCAAACGCTTATCAGGCCAACCAGACTTAGCGGCTTTTATCGTCATCGCAACCTCAGACGGGTGGTGACCATAATCATCAACCAGCATCACCTCACCCACTTCATTATTGAATGAGCCGTAATGCTGGAATCGACGTCCTACGCCTTCAAAATTGGCTAATGCCTGATAAATCGCTTCGTTTTCAATATTGTGATCTTTTGCAACCGCAATAGATGCCAGCGCATTCAATGCGTTGTGCTTACCTGGCATATTTAGCTTCACTTCAAGTAACTCACCGTCTTTGGTTCTGACTTTAAAGTGTGATTCACTTTGTGTTTGCTTGAAGTCCAGTAACTGATAATCCGCATCGTTAGCCTCACCATACGTGATGGTCGGCCTTGCAAAGCGTGGCAATAATTCTCTTACGACTGGCGAATCGATACACACCACTGCCAGACCATAAAATGGTAAGTTATGGATAAACTCGATGTAGGTGTCTTTCATTTTTTCGAAGTCACCCTCGTAAGTATCCATGTGGTCTTCTTCGATATTCGTGACCACCGACACCATCGGCTGCAAATGCAAAAACGATGCATCACTCTCGTCCGCTTCTGCAATAAGGTATTCACTGCTGCCCACTTTGGCATTACTGCCAGCACTATTAAGCAAGCCACCGATAATAAAGGTTGGATCCAGCTCAGCCCGCGCAAAAATACTCGCAATCAGGCTCGTCGTTGTGGTCTTACCATGTGTTCCTGCTACCGCAATCCCGTGACGAAAGCGCATCAACTCAGCGAGCATTTCGGCGCGGCGAACGATTGGCGTACGGTTTGCCTTCGCCGCTTGGATCTCTGGGTTTTGGTCGTTGATTGCACTCGATACCACAACCACATCAGCCATTTTTACATTTTCAGCTTGGTGGCCGATAAAGATCTCGGCGCCCATATTTGTTAATCGCTCTGTCATCGTACTTTTGGCGATATCTGAGCCTGTAATTCGGTAACCTTCAAAGGCCAGCACTTCTGCAATCCCACCCATACCAGCACCACCAATCCCGATAAAGTGGATGGTGTTGATACGTCGCATTGCTCTTCTGCTTGAAGCTTCCATTTAATATCCTAGTTCGATAATTCTGTACAAATTTGGGCAACTTTCGCTGTTGCCTCCGACTTACCGCATTGTCTCGCTTTTGCTGCCATGGTCGCAATTTTTTGCGGCTCAATAACAAGTGGCTGCAGTGTAGTTGCTAGTACTTCTGGCGTCAGTGCCGTTTGCTGCAGTATAAAAGCTGCCCCAGCCGACACTAAAAATTGCGCGTTAGCCGTCTGGTGATCGTCAACGGCATGTGGGAAAGGCACAAAAATCGCCGTTTTCCCAGCTGCGGCTATCTCACTCACAGTAAGCGCACCGGCACGGCAAATAACCAAGTCAGCCCAAGCGTATGCGGCATCCATATCATGAATGAACTCGCTGACCTCAGCATTAATGCCTGCACTTTCATATCGTTGTTGTGTATCGTCTTGGTTATGTTTACCGCTTTGATGACGAATATTTAATCCGATACTGGCCACCTGTTGCTTTAGTAACTTGAGCCCTTCTGGCACGGTTTCATTCAGTGCTTTTGCTCCCAATGAACCACCGACAATTAATAGATTTAACGGCTCTGAAACGGGTTTATCGCTAATCTCAGCAACACTTGCACGTACCGGATTCCCCACAACCTGAGCGAGCTTTTCACTGAATGCGCCGGGAAAACCCGCCAATACGCGACTTGCAATTTTCGCCAGCAACTTATTGCTCATACCCGCAACTGCATTTTGCTCATGGATCACCAAAGGGATCCCAAGCAGTTTCGCAGCAACGCCTACAGGACCAGTTACATAACCGCCCATAGCTAATACCACATCAGGTTTACGCCGTTGTAAAATACGCTTTGCTGCAAGTACCGCTTTTAAAACCATAAATGGTGCGGTTAGTAATCGTTTGACCCCGTTACCACGTACGCCTTTCATGGCAATAAAGTCAATTTCAAAGCCGTAACGTGGCACAACATCGGCTTCCATTCTGTCTGCAGTGCCAACCCAGCTCACTTGCCAAGCCTGCGCTTGTAAAAATTGTGCCACTGCAATACCCGGAAAAATATGTCCACCTGTACCGCCCGCGACCACTAGAAGACGCTTTGTCATCGCCTACCTCCACGGGATGTTGCTTGCCTTGTCGACATTTTTGTCTCAAAGTCTATGCGCTGTAAGATGCCTGTCGCAATTGTCATCACCCAAAGACTCGACCCACCGTAAGAAACAAACGGCAACGTTAAGCCCTTAGTGGGTAAAATGCCGGCGCTCGCACCAATATTAACGACTGCCTGAAAGGCAAACCAAATACCAATGCCCAAGGCAAAATATCCTTCGTATTCTTTGCCTGCTTTAAGGGCCTTTTGCCCGATAAAAAGCGCTCGAGTAACCAATACGCCGAGTACAATAATTATGCTAAATACACCAATAAAACCCAGCTCTTCAGCGATTACAGCAAAAATAAAGTCATTATGTGCTTCCGGTAAATACTGCAGTTTTTGTATGCTATTACCCAGGCCCTGACCAAACCAGCCCCCTTGACCGTATGCCATCAGCGATTGTACCAATTGATAACCAGCACCAAACGGATCTTCCCAAGGATTCAAAAAGCCAACAACGCGCTTCATTCGGTACGGCTCAATAATTATCAACAACACAACTAAGGAAACCCCAGTTAGCATTAAGGTAAAAAACTGCCAAAGCTTTGCGCCAGCTAAAAACAATAATCCCACAGTTGTCACAAACATCACGACAACGGTTCCTAGGTCAGGCTGCATCAAAATTAAAAATGCATAGGCCGCAAACACCACCATAGGTTTTGCAAACCCTTTGATATTTTCTTGTACTTCTTCGCGTTTTCGTACTAGATAGCCAGCTATGTAACTAAAGAAAAACAGTTTAGATGCTTCTGCAACCTGAAGACCAAAAGGTCCAAGCGGGATCCAGCGCCTAGCACCATTTACCTCCCGGCCAATAATAAGTACCGCGACTAACAGTACCAAACCAAAAAGCAGCAAATATGGATTACTGCGCTTCCACCAAGTCATTGGCACGCTAGTCGCAAACCAAAAGAGAATAAAGGAGCCCACTAAAAAAATTACGTGGCGAATAGTAAAATGAAAAGGATTATCAAATAGCCGCTCTGCAACAGGCATAGAAGCACTCGTCACCATCACAAATCCCACTCCAATAAGCATGAGCATGCAGTACATCAAAGGCACGTCAAATAAGCTCTCAGACTGGCGAGGCGTTAAAGCCTCTCTGATATCAGCGACGTTAATCAAGTGTGCTCCCCCACTAAACGGACGAACTCATCCCCACGCGCCATATAGTTTGGATACATGTCTATGCTGGCACAGGCTGGTGCTAGTAGCACAACATCACCCTTGGTCGCTATCGTTTTTGCCGCCAACACTGCTTCTTCCAAATTGTTGACCTGATGGCTATTGCGCAGCAGTGGCATAAACTGTGCGCCGTCTTGCCCAAAACAAAATAGCGCTTTGCAATGTGCATTGAGTGGCGCCTTGAGTGGTGAAAGGTCTGCGCCTTTCGCATCCCCACCTACGATCAAAATAATATTTTTTCGGCCTGAAGCCAAAGAATCAATAGCGGCGACCGTCGATCCAACATTCGTCGCCTTTGAATCATTGAAGTAACGAACCCCTGCAACATCGGCAACCAACTGACAACGATGAGGTAACCCCGTGAAACTCGCAAAGGCGCTGGCAAAGACCTGCATAGGCAGTTGCATCGGCGCTAATAACGCCAACACTGCCAAGGCGTTAAATTGGTTATGTCGCCCTACCATCGCCAGTGTTTTTACCGGTAACAGTGGTGTTTGTTTGTGTGCAAAATGCGGCTCACCGTCACAGGTCATTAAGTGATAATCTCCCTCAGTAAGGGACACACTGCTGCCTTGCCCATGCTGCGCAAAGGTATAATGATCTTCAGCATTATAAACAATATGCTCAACATGTTGGTAAATACGTTGCTTCGCTTCAATATAAGCTTGAAAATCAGGATAGCGATCCATGTGATCTTCAGTAATATTGAGGATCATTGCCGACAAACAAGCCAAGCTATGCGTGGTTTCAAGCTGAAAACTAGACAGCTCGAGCACATAAACATCATACGGCTGCTCTAACAACGACAACACGGACGTGCCAATATTGCCGCCAAGCCCAACTTTTAAGCCTGCGGCTTTCAATACTTCTGTCGCGAGCGTAACAACGGTGGACTTACCGTTAGAGCCCGTAACGGCAATCACTGGACGGGTATTGAGGCGTGCAAATAGCTCAATATCGCCGATGACTTCAACGCCTTCGGCAATGGCTGCGGCAACGCTTTGTTCAAATAATGGGATCCCCGGGCTGATGATAATTAGATCCGTTTGCGCCAAAGCGGCATCAGCAAGATTGCCAAATACCGCTTCACATTCAGGTGCGTTGTGACTTAGCCAATCCGAGCCTGGAGGCACTGGACGACTATCAACCACTTTTGGATTAATACCGTGCGACAGCAGAAAACGCACGATCCCCTGTCCTGTGACTCCAAGTCCCAGTACCGTGACATGCTTTTTCTGTAATTGCTCAATATACGTCATTATCTAATCTTCAACGTCGCAAGACCGGCCAAAACCAAGATAATCGAGATAATCCAAAAACGGACTATCACGCGAGGTTCAGGCCATCCTTTTAATTCGTAATGATGGTGAATAGGGGCCATTCTAAAGATCCGCTGACCTCTGAGTTTGTAAGACCCCACCTGTAAAATGACGGATAATGCCTCCATTACAAATACACCACCCATAATAATCAGCACCAACTCTTGGCGTACTAAAATAGCGATGATCCCGAGTGCGCCACCCAACGCTAATGAACCAACATCGCCCATAAAAACTTGTGCCGGATAGGTGTTAAACCACAAGAAACCAAGACCTGCGCCGACAATCGCCGTGCACACCACAACCAACTCACTCGTGAGTGGTAAATGTGGAATATGAAGGTAGCTTGAGAAATTCGCGTTACCGGTAACGTAAGCAATAATAGCAAGTGCGGAGGCAACCAAAATAGTCGGAACAATGGCAAGACCATCCAAACCATCAGTGAGATTAACGGCGTTTGACGTACCCACAATCACGAAATAGCTCATAACCAAATAGAACAAACCAAGTTGTGGTAATACATCTTTCAAAAATGGCACAACTAACGTGGTTTCCGCAGCGCTGGTAGACGTAAAGTACAAAAATGCCGCCGTAGAGATCGCAATAACCGACTGCCAAAAGTATTTCCAACGCGCAATTAGGCCTTTACTGTCTTTTCTGATCACCTTGCGGTAATCGTCCACGAACCCAACAATACCTAAGCTGCCAATGACAAATAACGTCACCCAAACATATTTGTTGCTAAGGTCGCCCCACAGTAGCGTACTGGTAAAGATTGCAGCCAGAATTAACAGTCCACCCATAGTTGGGGTACCCGACTTGGATAAGTGCGATTCCGGACCATCATCACGTACAGTCTGACCGATTTGCATGCGCTGTAATGCAGCGATAAGTTTAGGGCCAAAATACAACGAAATCATCAAGGCTGTTAAAATGCCTAAAATCGCCCTTAGCGTAAGGTAAGAAAAGACGTTAAACCCAGAATAATACTGAGTAAGATACTCGGCTAGCCAAACTAACATGATACTTCTCCTGTCTCGCTATCCGACTGGCCAGCGTTTACTAATTCTTCAACGAGCAGTTCCATCCGCGCACTACGTGATCCTTTAACGATAACGGTGCATTGCCCTGATTGCTCGGCCAATACAACCCGTAACGCCTTCATTAAATTCTCGCGAGTCGAGAAATGACGATTTGGCTTTTCAAATACATTGCTTGCGCTGCTACTCAGCACCCCCAATGAAAACAATTCATCAATGCCTTGCTGCTTAGCATATTCGCCGACTTCACGGTGATATTCACGGGCATCTTCACCCAGTTCTGCCATATCACCCAACGCCAATACTTTATAGCCAGACATAGACGCCAGTAAATCAATCGCCGCGTTAACAGATTTTACATTTGCATTGTAGGTGTCATCGACAACACGCAGCGTGTCCGACACCTGGATCATGTTGACGCGGCCTTTTACTTCAGCCATTTGTCCAAGACCCGTAGCCACCTCACTCAAGCTTGCGCCCAGCTCAGTTGTCAATGCGGCCGCAATCAGCGCATTGCCAACATTATGCAATCCAGAAAGCGGTAAACTAATGATCGCGCGCTCCTCACCTTGACATAGCGTAAAGGTCGGGCGAGCTAACTCATCCAGCTCAATCGCTTCTACCCAAATATCAAGCTGATCATTTAAGCTATAACGTTTTACTTTGGAAACAGCTAAGTTTTCCTGCCACATCTGGGCATAGTCACTATCTGCATTGATGACTGCGACACCGTCAGCTTTTAGCCCTGAGAAAATCTCGCCCTTTGCTTTTCCTACGCCATCAATTGAACCAAACCCTTCGATATGGGCTGGCGCGACATTACACACTGTCGCCACGTCTGGGCTCACTAATGCAGTGGTATAAGCTATTTCACCCAAGTGGTTAGCGCCGAGTTCTATCACCGCGTATTCATCATCTTCACTTAAGCGCAATAGCGTCAACGGTACTCCGATGTCGTTATTAAAATTACCTTTTGTCGCAAGGACTTTGCCTTTTTGCGCCAAAATCGCCGCACACATTTCTTTCACTGTGGTTTTACCAACACTGCCAGTAATTGCAATGGTTTTAGGGGCAACAGTCTCAATCACTGCTCGGCCAATTTGGCCTAAAGCGATACGCGTGTCTGCAACCACAAACTGCGGCAAATCAATATCTTCATCAAGCTCAGAAACAATAGCTGCAATGGCACCTTGCGCTTTGGCCACATCCAAAAAGCGGTGGCCGTCAAAGTTAGGTCCTTTCAGTGCTAAAAATACCTCTCCAGACTGTATTGTTCTGGTATCAGTATTAATATTGGCGACTGCCAAATTCTCCCCGTCGTAAGGGGTTTTTAAGACTGCTGCAAGCCAAGAAAAATCCATCTTGATCATGCCTTTTCCCCTCGTAAAATCGCTGCAACGCATTGCCTATCACAAAAATCAATGCGCTCAGTACCTATAATTTGATAATCCTCATGCCCTTTCCCCGCGATTAGCACTACGCTGTTTTCATCAGCTAGGTCTATCGCGTGTTGAATGGCTAGCCCTCTATCAGGCTGGCAGACAGCATACTCAGGGTGGATGAGTCCAGCCTTAACGTCGTCAATGATTAAATTGGGATCTTCACTTCGTGGATTATCGCTGGTGATCACCAGTTTATCTGCATATTTCTCTGCAGCTCGTGCCATTTCAGGACGCTTACCTTTATCTCTGTCACCACCACAACCAAACACACAAATAAGATTGCCCGGTACATGTGCTCGCAAGGCTTGTAGTGCAAGTGCCAAAGCGTCTGGGGTATGGGCATAATCAACAATACACGTAGGCTTTTCAGGGGCACTAAATGGCTGCATGCGTCCTGCCACAGGCGCGAGTTGGCTGCATGCTTCGCTTAACGCTTCAAGACTTGCGCCTTGCAATAGTAAGGTCGCTACCGCGGCAGCCAAATTATAAAGATTAAACTCACCATACAGTGGCACGCTGACTTCACATTCACCCCAGCTGGTTTTTAACGTTGCCGTTAAGCCATTTGGGTGTGCCAATACGGCATCAAAGAATACATATTGTTGGTAGCTATGCGTTTCATCCCAGCGACCGTAGGCAACCAAAGTGCCGTCATTAAATTCAGCTGCCCAGTTTGCACCCACTTCATCGTCAATATTGATGACTTTATAGTTTGGCGCACAGCGAGTGAATAACAGTTTCTTGGCTTTTGCATAGCTTTGCATATCACCATGATAATCTAAGTGATCGCGCGTTAAATTGGTGAAAACAGCCACATCAAAGTCACATTCGTCAACCCGACCTTGCACCAAGCCATGGGAAGAGACCTCCATCGCGACTTGATCATATTGTTGCTGTAAAAGCGCCAAAATACGTTGTAAATCTACGTTTGACGGCGTGGTGTTTGCCAGCGGAATAAGACTGTCTGGTTGGCCATAACCAAGCGTACCTATCACAGCCCCTGCACTACCGGTTAGACTAGCTAAATTGGCAATCATCGCTGTCGTGGTAGATTTACCATTAGTGCCAGTAACGCCTATGAGTTTGAGTTTTTTACTCGGATATGCATAAAACTGCGCTGCAATTGCCGCCAACTTATCGGCAAGATTATCGATAAAAATGGCTTGCTCTGGTGCAACATTAAGCTCGCTTCCCGTTTCTGCAAGCACACATTTAGCGCCTTGCGCAACGGCACTGGCGGCATATTTCGCACCGTCTTGGGCATGGCCTTGCAGTGCAATAAAGCAATCACCCGGCCCAACCGCTCGACTGTCTATACGCAGATGCTCAACCTCAACAGGGGCAATATTGACACCATAATCACTGAGTACCTGAGCCAGATCACGCATCGTTATCTGCTCCCGAAATATAAGCAACGCGCTCTTTATCAGGCGCTACGTTTAAAATTCTCAGTGCATTAGACATAATTTCAGCAAACGCGGGCCCTGCTGTTTGGCCACCATAGTAAACATCTCCCGCCGGCTCATTGACCATCACTACAACTGCAAGCCTTGGGTCGCTTACTGGTGCAACGCCCGCAAAGTAACCAACGTACTCATCACCGTAGCCACCCGCCACGGCTTTTTCTGAAGTGCCTGTTTTACCAGCGGCACGATACCCATCAACTTTTACGTTGTGGGCTGTACCACCACGTTCAAATACTGACTCCATCATCTCTACCACTGCGTGTGTATCTTGCTCGCTAAAAATACGCTTACCTTCAGGAATTTCATCCTGCTTCACTATTGTAAGTGGTCGCAAGATACCACCGGCTCCAAACATAGCGTAAAGTCTCGCCATTTGAGCAGTGCTTACTGATACTGCGTAACCATAGGATAATGTTGCGATTTCAAAGTTAGACCAACGGCGGTTTGGATAAAATAAACCTGCGCTTTCACCAATCATGTTTGAGCCCGTTGGCTCACCAAAACCCACTTCTTGGTATAAATTGATAAAATATTCTTTTGGCAGCATTTGCGAGATCTTCGCAACCCCCATGTTACTGGAAATTTTAAGGATTTCTCTTAAGCTCAGCTCACCATTGTTGCGAGTGTCTTTCACTAACCCACCGCTTAAGTTCATCCAGCCCGGATAAGTATCTATCGTGTCTGTTGCCTTGACTGCACCATAATTTAAACCTGCCAGTACCGCTAAAGGCTTTAAGGTTGAACCGGGCTCAAATAAATCGGTCATAGCACGATTACGTCGTTTGTATGGTGCTGCGGTACTTAGGTCATTAGGATTAAAACTTGGACTATTCACCAATGCCAAAATTTCGCCAGTGTGTACATCAACAACAATCGCCGAACCAGAGGTAGCTTTATAGCTCAGTACAGCTGACTTTAACGCGCGATAGGCAATAGCTTGGATCCGTAAATCAATACTCAAGTAAACATCTTCTGGCTCAACACGCTGCTCTTCTGATAGCACTTGCACTTCACGGCCTTGCGCATCTTTACGAATGGTGCGTTTACCTGCTGTACCGGTTAATGCAGAGTCGAACATACGCTCAACGCCTTCGATACCCTTACCATCGATATCCGTTACACCAATCATGTGCGCCGTTACTTCGCCACTTGGGTAAAAACGTTTGGACTCGTCCAGCAAGTGCACGCCCGGCAGGCGCATTTGACGAATATAGTTGGCAACAACCGCCGTCACTTGGCGCTTCAAATAGACAAAACGACGGCTTGGGTCTCCCCGAAGCCGTTCATCGACATTTTCTGGTTTAAGTCTGAGCACATCTGCAAGCTCTTTCCACCTGAGCTCATCATCGTACCAAGCTTGTTTCCGTATTTTCAGCTCCGCGTCATTTTGTTCCAACGCCTTATAATCTTCACCTTCTTTACGGGCTTTACGTAACACTTTTTTGGCAAGTGCCTTATCAATGGCAAGGGGATCAGCATAAACGCTCACAACCGGCACACTCACTGCCAGCTCTTTGCCATTGCGGTCGAAGATCATGCCTCGTTGTACATTGAGTTTTTCAACCCGAACTGTACGCTTTTCGTTTTCTGCAATTGCCTTATCGGGCTCAATTACTTGCAAAAATGCAGCGCGTGCGACAAGTGTCATAAAAACGGTGAGCATCACGCCGCAAACTAGCGCGAAGCGCCAAGTAATAATAGATTGAGTTTTTTGCTTTTGTTTATTCATGGCAGCACGATCACCTGTTCATCTTTACTGGTCGGGCGTTTCATCTCTAACTGCATCTTCGCTATCTCTTCTATCCTTGCATGCTGCGAGTAAAACTCTTCTTCTACAACGAGGTAGCGCCACTGCAGGTCTAGCTCATCGCGCTGTTGTAATAGTTCATCTTGCTGTATCAATTGCTGGCGAGTTAAGTGAGTAATTTGCACTACAGCGAGTGCAGAAATCAAAATCGTAAATAGCAAGAATGCAGTCAACTTATTGGCAATAATGTAATGGCCAATTTCTACAAACAGATTCGGTTGACGTTGCTTACTTGCATTCATTAGAGCTTCTCCGCCACTCGCAATACAGAGCTTCGCGAGCGCGGATTTTGTGCAATCTCCGCATCGCTAGGCTTAATGGCTTTACCCACTGCCTTTAAGGTGAGGTTTTGTTTAAGTTGTTCATCCGTTAAAGGCAGACCTCTGGGTATCGCCTCTCCCTTACTCTGCTTCTTGATAAACTGCTTTACAATGCGATCCTCTAGAGAATGAAAAGAGATCACCACTAACCGACCGCCCGGCTTTAACACCTCAAGTGATGATTGCAATGCAGTCTGAATTTCTTCTAACTCGCTGTTGATGTAAATACGAATAGCTTGGAAAGTACGAGTTGCTGGGTGCTTGTGTTTGTCTTTGACAGGCACGGCTTCATCAATTAATTGCGCTAATTGCGCGGTGGTTGTAATCGCGGTGTGCTCACGCACTTCAATAACTTTACGAGCAATGCGAGTAGCAAACTTCTCTTCGCCGTATTTTTTGATCACAAACACCATTTCTTCAAGTTCAGCCTCAGCTAGCCACTGTGCGGCGCTTCGACCTGAATCTGGATCCATTCGCATATCCAGTGGACCGTCTTTCATAAAACTAAAGCCACGATCTGCATCATCAAGCTGAGGTGAAGACACACCGATGTCTAACAAAATACCGTCAACTTGACCTAAAATACCGGCTTGTTCCGCTACGGATTTAATTTGCGAAAAACGACTTCGCGCTATAGAGAAACGTGTATCGTCGGCAAATTTTTCAGCCGCCTTAATTGCTTGAGGGTCTTGATCTATGGCTTGTAAACGCCCAGTAGACAACCTTTTGAGGATTTCACCTGAGTGCCCACCGCGACCAAACGTCCCGTCGATATATATACCTTCAGGGTTAATTGCTAGGGCATCTAGGGTTTCGGTCATTAATACCGAAATATGCTTAAACTCTTCGCTCATTAATTTGTTTACCCCTACAAGGAAAAATCATCCAGTTCAGGGCTTTCCTCAAAGTTTCCTGAGTGTTCAATTTCGGTATCAGCCTGCATTTGCTGATACCAGCGTTCTTCATCCCAAATTTCAAATTTATTGAGTAGCCCAACTAGCATGATCTTTTTGCCTAGCTGCGCATGGGAGCGCAACGAAGGCGCCAGTAAAATCCGGCCATTTTTGTCTAGTTGGTATTCTGTAGCATGACCTAACAACATCCGTTGCCAACGTCTCACTCTGGGATTGGTGTTCGAGATACGACTTAGTTTGTTCTCAATTTCTAGCCATTCGGAGAGTGGGTAGAGCCACAGGCACGGTTCGTTGATCGCAATAGTACAAATAACAGTTCCCTGATCTTCGGACAGCAGCGGTTGACGGTACTTAGTTGGCACCGCAAAACGCCCTTTGTCATCCAAAGCTAGCGAACTTGCACCTCGAAACATGCGTGATCCTATTTATAAGTTGGTTGATCCAGTTTGATCCACTAAAACCCACTTTTTACCACAGAAGAACAGTCTAGGGCTTGACAAGCACTTTTGTCAAGTTCAGTCGGTACCTTTAACACCTTTGAAAGCCAGAAAAATCGCGGGATTTGTGGAAGATCATGAATTTGGTGGAAAAAAGTGGAGAGAGGAAAAAATGCCATTTTTTTTGACCGAATAATCACGTCATACTTTCAAATGAGAAATTAAAAATTCGATTTGTTCAACCTTACTTTAGCGTACTTTTTCTACTGAATTATTTATGCAAATTTGCTTGGTTGTAACAACTTGATTCGGTATCATTCGCGCTCTCTGATCAGCTCCATAGGTGGGATTATTCTGAAATCTTCAATACAGTTTCGATTTTATCGCTTACTCGTTCTGCTTTGCTTGCCATGTCTGATCATTATTTTATTTCTTTTATACGAGCAACGTCAGCTAGCATTAACACAACAGTCACAACAGGCGCTGCATTACGCCAAGCAAGTTGCGGCCATTCAGCAGGTCGAGCTCGCAGATACAGAGCAAGTTCTTCAGCAACTGTCGACCCGTATTGATCATCTCACGGTAGAGCATGGTCAATGCCCTGCGCTGCTATATCACGCGATGCTTCTTAGTCCTAACCTTGCTAACCTGGGTATAGTCGACGCACAAGGAAACGTACTTTGTACTACGCATCAGCCAGATCAACGCAAAATCAACATTGCTGATCGCGGCTATTTTAAAGCCGCAATGCGCACTGCTCAGTTTAGTATTGGTGAATATCAAATTGATCGCAGTATGCAGCGCGCCACTGTTAACTTCGCATTGCCAATTTACAACGATCAACAACAGTTTTTGTTTATGCTAGTTGCAGTGAAAAGCTTAACCCATTGGAGCCAAACCTTAGCAAAGTTGCCCCTTCCGGTTGGCACTCGAGTAATGATTGCCGATGCCAAAAAGCAAATTATTGCACAGTACCCGACATCAAAAGCACAACTCGGTCTTGCTGTCAGCAGCTCGTGGCCAAGTGATTTAACCAAGCAAGCGACGCTGCTTACCACCCCTGAAGGCAACCGTTTGGTGTATGTTAAGCAATCTCTTAATAGCAGCAATCACGCTTTACAAATCTACTTCAGCTTTGATTTCGAATCGCAGTTAAGTAGCATAGACAAGCGGTTTACACTCTTTTTGGGAATATTTTTTGCGCTTGCGTGTATTTTGTTTTGGCAAACCCATTGGCAGTTAAAACAACAACTTTTAAAACCGCTAAGCGCACTAAAACATGCAATTGCTGCGCTTGAGTCAGGCAAACAAGATTCCAGTTTTGACGCCACCAAAGTTCCGAGTGAATTTGAGCATATTGCCGAACGCTTTGCCCATATGGCACGGACCCGTTTGGCCGCCGAAGACAATGCCAATCATAGACTTGCCGTTGTAAAGGCCCTAATTAATGCACTCCCCGATAGCTATGTGCGCCTAGATCAACAAGCTCAGATCTTATCCCGTTATGGCGATTATACAGACAAAGCACAAACGCTTAGGGAATTACTTCCAGAACATATCTATAAGCGGATCCGTGCAGAGCTTGCATTGTTAAATGACAAAACCTACGTACAACTAGAGTTTTCACCCACCAGTAGCCAAGTTGTTGAATGTCGTTTGTGTGCCATTGAATCACATCCTCAAGCGTTGCTTATTTTCCGTGATATTAGTCAGCGTAAGCATCAGGAAGAAGCGCTGAACCTTGCGGCATTAGTCTACAACAATAGTAGTGAGTGCATGATCATCACGGACGCCAATGGCTTTATCTTGGACGTTAACCTCGCCTTTACTCG
Source organism: Pseudoalteromonas sp. Isolate6 (assembly GCF_022398435.1). Classification (NCBI taxonomy): domain Bacteria; kingdom Pseudomonadati; phylum Pseudomonadota; class Gammaproteobacteria; order Alteromonadales; family Pseudoalteromonadaceae; genus Pseudoalteromonas; species Pseudoalteromonas sp. Isolate6. The sequence continues at coordinate 56,785 of NZ_JAKEVK010000002.1, forward strand.
AGTTACAGGTTACCAACGCTCCGAAGTCCTAGGTAAGTCCACCGCTATGTTGGGATCGGGTCAACATGACCGTAGCTTTTACGAACTTATGTGGCAGCAGCTTAACGAGCATGGTCGCTGGCAGGGAGAAATTGTCAATCGAAAGAAAAATGGAGAGCTTTATAACGAATGGCTAACCATAGATAGTGTTTACGATAATAATCGTGAAATCTATCGACGTGTCGCAATTTTCACCGATATTACCGAAGTTAAGCGCAAAGATGCGCTGATCTGGAAGCAAGCACATTTTGACGAATTAACCGACCTCCACAATCGTGTGGGACTTAAAAAGCACTTGAAAAAACAAGTTTCTGGTGGCCAACATCAAACGGCCGTACTGTTACTCGATCTCGACAACTTTAAAGATATTAACGACACATTGGGCCATTATTACGGCGACTTACTTCTCAAGTTGGTAGCACAACGCTTGAAAGCGCTTTCGCCAAACGCTTTTTTATCTCGTATCGGTGGAGACGAATTTGTCTTTGTGTTGGAAGATGACGAACATAAAACAGCGTGTAAAACACTGGCCTCTCAGATCCAGTCAGCATTCAAACAGCCTTTTGAGATCCAAGATGAACAATGCCATATCACCACAAGTATGGGCATTGCAATGTCACCAATGGATGGTAACGGAGCGGAGACCCTGCTGAAGGCCGCCGATCAAGCTATGTATCGAGCAAAACAGCAGGGTCGTAACGGCTATGTGATTTTTGACGATACCTTACGAAAAGTCGCAGAATCTAGAATGCAAATGCTCAAAGGCATTCGTACTGCACTTCATAAAAATCAATTTGAAATGCATTACCAACCCATAGTGTCACTTGCAGATAATCGCGTTGCTAAAGCAGAAGCCTTGATCCGCTGGCGACACCCTGAGCAAGGCATGGTCAGCCCGGCTGAGTTTATTCCCTTAGCCGAAGAAACCCAGCTTATTCACCATATTGGTGATTTAGCATTCTCACAGTCCATAGACACCTTGACGCAACTACAGCACTTAGGTCACAAAACACAAATTAGCATTAATGTCTCGCCAGTCCAATTTGCCGCTAAAAATTGCACCTTGGCAGGTTGGAGTGACAAACTCACGACGCTTGCAATTCCTGCGGAGCAAGTGGTACTAGAAGTTACTGAGGGCATGATGATGCACAATGATAGCCGCACAAAGCAACGTGTTGAACGATTAAAGCAGCAAGGTTTTCAATTTGCATTAGATGATTTTGGCACGGGTTACTCGTCACTTGCTTATCTAAAACAATTAGATTGTCACTTTGTGAAAATTGATAAGCGTTTCGTCGATGGTATCGCAACCAATGCAGACGATTTAACCCTATGTGAAACCATTGTTCTGATGGCGCACCGTCTAGGCTTAAAAGTCATTGCAGAGGGCGTTGAGACCGCGACTCAGCATCAACTATTAAAACAGGCTGGATGTGATTTTGGTCAGGGTTATTACTATTCTAAACCATTGCCACAAAATGAGTTCCTGACCTTAATGACAGAAAAAAGCCACATTGCTGTGGCTTAGATCTGAAGTTACTTAAAATCTAGGTGCTTGGTTTATTCAGTTAAACCAAGCGCAGTCATCATTTTGTTTGCAACATCCACATGGTGCTGCATGGTTGAGAACTGCTTAGTTACCCCTTGTGGGCCATAAGCATAAACAGGCACTGGGGCTGCGGTATGCGTACCTGTTCCCCAAACAACATTTTGCTCTGAGGCAAGCGCTCGTGCAATTTTACCTGTGTAGTCTTCTTTCGCGTATACATAGAAATCACTAAAGTCTTCAAACGCAGGGATCATATCAGCGCTATTTTCATCGTATACACTCTGACCGACTTTTGCAGCATTATCTAGCGTCACTGTGTAAGCCGTCATATCTTCAATGGTCGCTTTCCAAGTTGGGCCCGATACATTTTCATAGACTTCATCAGGCGCAGCTTCTGCAAGGATATCGAAGAAGGTGCCTGTTTGCGCGTAAAGCTTGTCTAGTTGCGCAAGCGGGCCAAAGTTAAACTTAGGGTGATATTCTTTAGCAACCCCATTTACATACATACCATCGCCAGACAGGGTCTGTGCTTCAGGACGCTCATGCTTAGAGTAACTAAAACCAAAACTGCCCGTTTCATGGTCTGCAGTCACAACGACTAGTGTATCGTTACGGTCTTTTACCCATTCATGCACAGCTTCAACAGCTTCATCAAATTTAAGCAGCTCGTTTAACATCCAACCCGCATCGTTTGCGTGACCCGCCCAGTCAATTTGACCACCTTCAATCATTAAGAAAAAGCCATCTTCATCTTTAGATAAAATATCTAAAGCCTTAATTGTCATTTCTTTTAATGAAGGCTGCGAACAGCTGTCGTTTTGTTGACAAGCTTTATAAGCAATTGCGTCATTCATACCTGAATTTGCAAATAGGCCAAGTACTTTCTCACCTTCAAAACTATTTAGCTGTGCTTTATCAAAAGCAAGGCCATAACCGTGTTGCTCTTTTGCTTCAACAACTAGGTTAGTTTCATCTCCACGCTTTGATTTTTTGTATACGTTGCTTGGCATGCCAAGCGCGTCAAGCTGAGCTTTAACCTCTGCATTATCAGGTGTACTCTTTGGTACAAACACACGCGCACCACCAGATAACATCACATCGACATTACCTGAACGAACTAGTTGCTCCGCAATTTCTGCCTCATATGAGCGATGTGGCATATGTGCAGCGAAAGCCGCAGGTGTTGCATGAGTGATACGCGTATCTGAAACAAGACCCGTTGCTTTACCTGCGGCTTTGGCTTTTTCTAAGATAGTGGCGACTTTATTACCGTCGGCATCAAGACCTATCATTTCAGAGCCTGCCGCAATACCCGTTGCTAACTGTGTTGCCGAACAAGCAGAATCAGTCACAAGACTACCCGTTGCACCATGTGGCGCATTAAGCGATAAACCTAAATGACCACCCGCAGCAAGTTTAGAAAGCGCTGTTTGATTGCCTTTGTTTTTATAAGTTGAGTTTGGCGCGCGCTGAGCATACTCTTCAAGTAAGCCAACTTGCTGTGGTCCCATACCGTCACCGATCATAAGGATCACATTTTTTACTTGTGTCACTTCTTGCACTGGTACTTCTTTAATGACTTCAACTTCTTTGATCACCTCAACGGTTTTTGTATCGTCATCGCACGCGGTAAGTAGAATTGCAGAGATAGCAACTGTAAGTAACTTTTTATTCATTGTACTGTTCCTGAAACGTAATATTTGTCTGTAAGGCGGGCACAGTCTAGGCGCGTTACATGACTTTTTTATTTCAGCGAAGTGAAAAAAATTATTTTATTTCACAACAAGTTACATTATAACAATACAATTTAAGTGCGAAGCTACCCTGTACAGCTATCATGATTTAGAGTAATCACTCTCTACCTGAAGTACTGGTAAATAATTTAGAAATGGGTCGACTAGATAATCCAAATACAAAAATGCTGAGCAGCACCGTTGCCATCGCCACTTGAGTAATTTGCAAACCATTTGGCAATTCTTCGCTGAGGAGCATTAAGGTTAGCACCACCGAAGCTAACCCCTTGGGGCCAAACCAAGCTAAAGTAAAGCGCTCTTTGGTTGTCAGGTCACCACCTAACAAACAGAGGAATACTGGGATCAATCTAAACAAGGCGGTTGCTAACACTGCGTACACCCAAACCTGCCATTCAGTGACTGCCAAAAGCACCATGCTGGCCGACAAACCAAACACAATCCAGATTATAAAAGCCGCAAATTCGGCGAGGTGTTCGCCTTCTTCTATAAGCTGATCTTTAAACTCATCACGATAATATTTATCAAACAGTAAACCGCTGACAAATGCAGCAATAAAGCCGCTGCCATGCAAAGCTTGGGTTACCGAGAAAACTAAAAAAGCGATGCCAACAAAGAGAAAAGGGCTAGTTTTAGACGCAAAGTAATGATGTTGATAGGCACGTTTAAGTAACCAAATGATCACCCCAGTCAGTAACCCCGCGACAACGAGTGCAATCCCCACTTCACGCATAAAAATCCAAGCAAATGATTCAGTCGTCGCTTGCATTCGCTCAGCTAATACTCCCAGTAAAAACAGAAATACCGGAATACAGAGGCCATCATTCAGGCCACTTTCTACATTAATTGCCTCACGTAATCTGGAGGGCACAGACTTATCCTGAATGAAGGTTTTGCATAAAGTGGCATCGGTTGGGGTAATGATCACCGCAATTAAAAAGCAAGCCAACCAAGATAACTGAAACAGCTCATGAGCCACCCAAGCGCCAAATACCATGGTTAATGGCAGCCCTAGTAATAATTTAACCGGTAACTGAAAGCTGTGAGATAACACTCGCAATCGCGTTTTTGCAGCATCGGAAAATAAATAAATCGCAAGCGTCAGCTCAATTACGGGCAGCAGTGTCTGTAGGCCATTAATATCTACCGCTAAAGCTTGTTGCCCTCCCTCAATATTACCAAGCACAAAGCCTATCGCCCCGCCCGTTAGCACAAACCACATAGGTGCAGTGAGCTCAGCCCTATCTAATTGTCGAGCTGTGATGCTATAGATAAAAAGAGAAAGTCCAATTGCCGCGATCAAAGCATAAATCACGTTGCCATTCCTTTACTGAAAACCTGTTGCTGATAAAGCCAGTATGACAAATCTTATTCAGTTAAGCCAAACATGTAACCACACCCTCCTATCTCATTTAAAGCGAATCAAACAACAAAGAGCAGTAGGCGCGAGTTAATTTTTCACCTTTGTGTCATCGGAATGTAAAAAACCGTCATTACTCTATCTGCAACAAACTGGACTAGACCAGAAATTTAACCCAAACTTTTGAGAAAAGAGCAATGAAAAAACTAACCCAAATCGCTGCTGTCGTGTTACTCGCCACCAGTCCCAGCTTATACGCTGCGACTGGTAAACTTGTTGGTGTTGTAAAAGACCCACAAAGTAATCTGTCTGGCGCTGTTATCTCGGTAAAGGGCCAAGATGTTTCCACTGTATCTGATTATCGTGGTCGCTTTGAACTGCCAAAACTAGAAGCAGGTCGCTACACCCTAGTTGTGAAATATATGGGTTATCAGGAAACTGAACTTCAGGTTGAGGTGATTGATGGTAAAGTTACTACGTTGTCTCCAATCTTATTAAACCAACAACAAACGATGGAAGAAGTGGTCACGGTTGGGCAAATCTTCCGTGGCGAAATGGCCGCAGCAAATAACCAAAAAAATGCCAGTAATATCAAAAGTATCATTTCTGCCGATGGGATTGGTAAGTTACCAGATAGAAATGCCGCAGAAGCGGTGCAACGTATTCCAGGTGTGTCGATAGAGCGTGACCAAGGTGAAGGCCGTTTTGTTGCAGTACGTGGTTTACCGTCACAATGGAGCTCGGCCAGCATCAACGGTAACCGTCTTCCAACCGCAGAAGAAGAAACCACCAGCCGCGCCACTGCGTTCGACTTTTTTCCAAGCGAATTGATTGAGTTTGTGGAAGTGTCTAAAGCTATCACTCCCGACATGGAAGGCGATGCGATTGGCGGTAATGTTAATTTCGTGACCAAAAAAGGCGCTGATGATTTTATCCTCAAAACCAACTTTGCTGTGGGCCAAAACGAACTGGCCGATGGTACAAATTATTCTGCCAATGTGGTGTACGGCGATCGTCTACTCGACGACAAGCTGGGTTTTATTATTAACGCCACAGCGTGGCAGCGTGATTGGGCAACCGATAACTATGAGCCGCGCCGGGGTAACGATGGCTTAGGCATTTACCGTTTAGAGCTGCGTGATTATACAGGAACCCGTGAAACTTATGGCTTAAATGGCTCGCTGGAATATCAACTTGAAAGCGGCACGCTAAGCGCCAGCGCGCTATATGGCACACTGATTGACGATGAAACTCACTATAAGCACAGGCTGCGTTTTGATAAAGACCGTGCTGAGCTACAGCATATTCGCAACGAACTCATCACCGAAATGCAAGGCTTTGAAATTGCAGGTGAACATGACTTTGGCTTTGATAAAACGCTCTCTTGGCAACTAGCGACCTACGAAAATGAGTTCCGCTATGGCGACAAACCCAACAGTGAAGACAACAGCTACTTTGTCGCCCGTTTTGATCAAAAAAATGTGGGATATGTTGGACTTGAAGACCGCGATACCGGTAAAAATTATGCCTACAACCAAGTAGACGGCGGCAGCGATCCTTGGAACGCCATAAGTAATCACTTCCCCTCGGGCTTTACACTCGATCCAAGCAAAATGGGCTTGTCTTGGGTTGAGCTATACAAGGTCTACGTCAACGAAAAAGACAGACTGGTAGCCAATGCCGACTTTGACTGGCAATACAATAACCAGCTAGCCGTTAAATTTGGGGCAAAATACCGCGATAAAGTCCGTAAAGCTGACTTTGCCGATGAATTTTACGCGTGGGACAGCGAACAATATGGCGCAGCGCCAACGCTTGCAGACTTTGCCTTAAGCGATCAACCCGGTCGCAGCGATTACTTAAGCGAAGCCAAGTTTGATTATCGCACGCAGTTGTCGCAGGTGGCTTCCACCGATGCTCTTGCTCAGTTTTGGACGCTAAATCGCAATAAGTTCAAGCTAGATGCGGGTGAATCAGCACTCATCAGCAACGGTGGAGCACTGGGCAGAAACTTTGATGTTGAAGAAACCCACACTTCGCTCTACGGTATGGCAACTTACCAAGCTAACGACAACTGGGAAGTATTAGGCGGCTTACGCGTTACCCGCACCGATACCGAAGTGTCTGGTTACACTTATTTAGCCGACGAAGACAAAGTTGTTGATACCACCAACAGCAATGATTATTGGTCAATATTACCCGCACTACATGTTACCTATCGCGCCAATGACGATACCAATTATCGCCTTGCACTAACTCGCACCTTTGCCCGCCCTGACTTTGGCTCATTAACACCAGGGGCAACTTACCTTGAGCAAGACAATCAGCTTAACTCAGGAAATCCAGCGCTCGACCCTACGTACTCAAATAATCTCGACTTGATGGTGGAACATTATTTTGACCGCGTTGGTTTGGTCTCTGCGGGGGTATTCTACAAAGATATCCAAGACCCAATCTTCCAAGCCACCAGCGTTGGCAATTACAACAACAAGCAAGGCGTGACCATCATCCGTCCTGAAAACGGCAATAGCGCTTGGCTTGCGGGCATTGAGCTGGCATTTAACCGCGACCTTGGTTTTATTTCTGACAGTTTGAGCAACTTTGGGGTAATGACCAATGCAACCTTTATGGATTCTGAAATGCAAATTCCAGAGCGCACAGAAAAAGTGGCGATTCCACGTCAGGCCAATGAGCTTTACAACTTTACGCTGTATTACGACGACACCCGTTTTGCAGCTCGAATAGCGCTGAATCATAAAGGTGCTTATATCGAAGAGCACGGCGGCGATAGCCAATCGGATAGCTACTATGGCGCCAATACCAGCGTGGACTTTACAACGTCATACCAGCTTAACGAACAAACGTTAGTTTACCTAGAGCTAAGTAACCTCACCAATGAAGCATTGCAGTACTACCAAGGTGAGCAAGGTCGTCCATTACAGGTGGAATACTATGGTATCCGCGGCATGGTCGGCATTAACTACCAATTTTAGTACCAATTTACTTGATTAAGCCGATTGGTATACACCGGTTGACGGGCAATCCACAAAGGATTGCCCTCGAATTACCGAGGATCCTATGATGTTGCAGATCTCGCTATTTAACACCCGCCCGCGCTGGCTAAAAGACGCCCAAGGTATCGGCTTTGTGCTATTTGCCGCGACCAGTGCGTTTATGACTTACTTTTGTATGTACGCCTTTCGTAAGCCATTTTCGGTCAATACCTATGAAGCCTTTGATGACCCGAGCTGGGTTGTTAGCTTTAAAATTGCCCTGATCCTTTCGCAAGTGTTTGGCTACCTATGCGCGAAATTTATCGGCGTTAAAGTGATTGCTGAAATGCAGCATCATTATCGCGGCCGTGCGATTTTGGCCATGATTTTAGCCGCCGAGCTCGCACTGGTGCTATTTGCCATCACTCCTACGGGCTGGAATCTGGTTTGGCTGTTTGCCAATGGCCTCTCCCTTGGCATGATCTGGGGTTTGGTTTTTAGCTTTTTAGAAGGTCGTAAAACCACCGAAATCTTAGGTGCGGTACTCAGCGTGACTTTTATTCTAGCCTCTGGACTGGTCAGAACTGTGGGCAAATGGCTGGTGAGTGAACTCAATGTGCCTGAACTATGGATGCCAGCGGCAACCGGAGCGATTTTTCTGCCACTGCTTGTACTTAGCGTTGCTTGTCTCAATAGCATTCCAGAACCTACACAAGAAGATGAACAATTACGACAAAAGCGCGCGCCAATGGATGGCAAAGCACGGCTGGCGTTTTTTAAACAGTATTGGTTTGGAATAACCGTGCTGGTGCTTAGCTTTTTACTCTTTACCGGCTTTCGTGACTTTAGAGATAACTTCTCAGCCGAGATCTGGCAGGCCTTAGGGTATGGGCAAGAACCCGCGATTTTTGCTTATGCCGGGATCCGCATCGCCTTTATCGTGCTCATTGCGCTTGCCGCATTGGTGTTAATTAAAAATAACCGTATTGCATTTTTTGCCAACCATGGCTTTGTCTTACTCGGGGCTTCACTGCTGGCTGGTAGTACGTATTTATACCAAACCCAAAGTCTCGATCCTAAAACTTGGATGGTACTACTCGGGGCTGGTCTTTATATCAGTTATATCCCCTATAACTGCTTTTTGTTTGACCGCATGATCTCAGCGGTTGGCTCGACTGCGAACGCAGGGTTTTTGATTTATCTGGCGGATTCGGCGGGCTACATCGGCTCAGTGGGCATTTTGCTCTATAAAACTTTTGCCACACCTGAGCTCAGTTGGCTGCACTTTTTTACCATGGCTTGCTATTGGGTGGCGTTTATCGCAAGCGCCCTCGTAGTGAGTTCAATTATTTATTTTGCCGTGAAATTAAAGCGACCACGTAAGGCGTCAACGCAACTACGCGCCACGGCACTTTCATCACATATTTCCTAGCTAGGAGTCTTAGCAACATGAAACACATTGAAGCATTAATTTTGGATTGGGCTGGTACTGTGGTCGACTATGGTTCGATTGCCCCTACCAGTATTTTTGTTGAAGCATTTAAGCAAGCATATCAATTTGATATTTCCTTGGCTGAAGCACGCGGTCCGATGGGAATGGGCAAGTGGGATCACATTAATACCTTGCTACAAATGGACAGCGTCCGCACCCGCTGGATAACGCAATTTGGTCAGCCACCGAGTACGGCAGATGTTGACCATATTTATCAAACCTTTATGCCGCTCCAACAGGCAAAAGTCGCCGACCGAGCAGCCCCCATTCCGGGCGTGCTTGCGGTGATCAAACGATTACAACAACAAGGCGTTAAGATTGGCAGTTGTTCTGGGTATCCCAAGCCTGTGATGGACGTACTAGTGCCTGCCGCTGCCGACTATGGTTATCAGCCAGATTGTGTGGTTGCCAGTGATGAATGTGCAGCTGGCTCTCGCCCAGGCCCCTGGATGGCATTAGAAAACGTGCAAAGACTTGGGATTAATCGTGTATCAGGATGCGTAAAAGTCGATGATTCCGCGCCGGGAATTAGCGAGGGATTAAATGCCGGCATGTGGACCGTAGGACTTGCGTTAACGGGTAATGCCGTGGGGCTTAGCGAAGAAGAATGGACTGCGCTCGGTCACGAAGAGCAAAAAGCACGTTCCCTTAGTGCTTATCAGCAGCTTGGCGAGGCCGGTGCGCATTATGTGATTGACTCACTAGCCGACATCGAAATGGTCTTGGTGGATATTTCTGCTCGTATTGCCCGTGGAGAGCGCCCGTAATGCGCTTTCAGCCTTTTTGGTTTGATGAAGCAATCACTCAAGCCGATATTGAAGCCGCAGCTAGCGCGCCGTCTCATGGCGCGTTAGATACCCAAGTTTGTATCATAGGTGGCGGCTTTACTGGCCTTTGGACAGCCATAACGCTGAAAAAGCAAAAACCTGAGCTGAATATCGCCATCATTGAAAAGGACCTCTGTGGACAAGGTGCTTCGGGTCGTAATGGCGGAGCTATGCTGACATGGTCGACTAAGTTTGCCAGCTTAATTAAAGAGTTTGGCTTAGAACAAGCCTGCTTTTTAGTGCGCCAGTCGGAGCAGGCCGTTCATAACATTAAAGCCTTTACCAGTAAACACGGGATTGAATGTGATTGCCGCGTTGATGGTACTTACTACACGGCTTCTAATCACAGCCAGCGTAATGCCTTTGACCCCATTACCACCCTACTCGAGCAACACCAGCTTAATGCGTGGCAAACACTGGATGAAGCGCAGTTGCAAGCAACCGGCTCTAATGCCAACCTTGCTGGAATTTACTCCCCCCATGCCGGTAGTGTTCAACCCGCCAAGCTTGTGCGTGGACTGATGAAGGTGGCAAAAACCCTTGGGGTCAAAGTATTTGAACACACCCGCTACCTAAAGCACCAAGGCCAAGACACGCTAACCATTACCACAGATAAAGGCGAGATCAGAGCCAATCAGCTAGTATTTGCCGTTAACGCTTGGCTGCCAAGCTTATTGCCGCAGTTTTCTCGCAGCGTGGTGTTAGTTTCGAGCGATATGGCGATCACCTCCCCAGCACCTGAAAAGCTTGCGGCAATGAGGCTGAACCACGGTGCTCCGGTGATTGATGCACGCATTTTTGTGAATTACTACCGCACCACCTCAAGCGGTCGATTAATGCTTGGCAAAGGCGGAAATTATTTTAGTTTCAATAACCAAGTGAGAGACACCTTTCACCGTGCTAGCCGCTATCAAGCGATTCTTGAACGTTCATTTAGCCATTTCTTTGCACATCACCAGCTCGAGATTGAAAGAACTTGGACCGGCCCCTCAGACCGAAGTGTCTCTGGCATGCCTTTCTTTGGTCATTTAAATGGTCAAGCTAATGTGTTTTATGGCAGCGGTTACTCAGGCAACGGCGTGGTGCAATCCTATTTAGGTGGACAAATCTTAGCGAGTCTACTGCTTAATCAACATAACGACTGGCGTCACTGCGCTTTAGTCAACCAAACGCTTAAACAGTTTCCCGTCGAGCCATTTCGCACCGCGGGGGCCTTAATGGTGAGAAATGCCATTCGCCGTAAAGAAAGCGCTGAGGATAACAACACGCCGCCGCATAAACTCGATGTTTGGCTAAGCAAGCTTAGTGGCAGCGCAGCAAAATTAGATCCGAACGTGAAGCAGGAGTATATAAAGTGAATGCCATTGCACAAATAAAACAGCTATTCGAGCAATATGGTCACGCCACCTATGACGAGGCATGTAGCCAAATTTACCATGCCGAACAATGCGCCACCCTCGCGAAAGAAAATGGTTATGATCAAGCGACCCAAATCGCTGCATTTTTACATGATATTGGCCATTTTGTTGCTCAATCTCAGAATAACCCGGACTTTACCCCACAAGGATATAGCAATCATGGCGATTTAGGGGCAGATCACTTAACTCAGCTTGGCTTTGACCGAGAAGTGACAATGCTAGTACGCAAACACGTAGATGCGAAACGCTATCTGGTCAGTATTGATGAGAAGTATTACCAAACGCTCTCTCCTGCCAGCCAACTAACGCTAACAAGACAAGGCGGAAAAATGAGCAGCGAAGAACTTGCGGCATTCTCCAAGCTACCTGAATTGGACGCTATTATCGCGCTGCGTCGTTTTGATGATTTAGGGAAAGATCCGAGTTTAACCGTTTTACCTAGCAGTTATTGGTTTAGCCAAATAGAAGCCTATTTGGCGAGTTAGGCCAAATAGAAGCCTATTTGGCGAGTTAGGCCAATCTGAGTTTACAAGTCTCTGATTATAAATATTTATCCTGTCATAAAACGATAGTAAGCTTGTCACAAAAGGTTTTATCGACTCAATTATGCTGCTTTATCAACGTATTCGAAACCATATCCAAGCGCTGCTAGCCGCTGGCAGCATGACGCCCGGTGCCAAGTTGCCTTCAGAGCGTGCGCTGCAAGAAACATTTAGCTCAACACGGATCACTGTCCGTGAAGCCCTAGCACGACTAGAAGCCGAAGGACTTATCTTTAGCCAAAAGCGTCGCGGCTGGTTTGTCACCCCCGAAAAACTCAAATGGCATCCAGCTAAAAAAGTGAACTTTAACCACCTTGCCATTGAACAAGGCTTTACACCAACAACTCAAGTAGTCGCAATTAATGCCCCTTCCACAGAGCCTGAGTTTAGCCACTCTCATTTTGACGGCCAGCCGGTGTATGAACTAACTCGAGTACGTGCGTTAGATGGTCGCGCAATAATGATGGAACAGATCTATTGTGCAGCCGAACGTTTTGCCGACTTACACAACCAACCGCTGGATGGCTCAATCACAGAAGTGATGTCGACTCACTACCAAGTTGACGTCAGCTTTGAACAGTGTGTAATAAGCATCACCGTACTACCCGATGACGTTGCCGACAAATTAGAAAAGAACAGCGGCGCACCTTGTTTAAAGGTACTGCGCGCCCGCTATGACGCCGAGCAAGCGTTGGTGGATTACAATATTGAATATTGGCTCCATGACGCCATAGAGATGATTGTTGAAGGCGTGTAACTCCCGTCCCCGTAGGTCGTGCTTTAGCACGACAACCTTCCCAGAGCTACTGCCGCGTCAAAAACACCTTCATTAATTCTATATTCTACGTCTAAATGCGAGTTAGTGGTGGAATACTCTTGTATGCAAGAAATTAAGCATTATTGCAAATGATTCTCATTATGTTATAATAAAATTATGAATCGACAAAAACTAAAATAAATAAGTCGTTTCATTCACTCCTAGAAAAACCAATCTCATGTTTATATTTTTACTGCTGTCTTACTAAAGAATTGCGGTTTTCTGCTGCGTGCAATTCCATATTCATTCTAATTCAACATTATGTCCAACATGGGTTTTGTTAGTGTTAGTGTTAGTACACAGCTTAAGTATTGAAGTAGATGCTGGCTCTAGGATCATATAAAAATAAATATAGGAGTCGTAAGA
>NZ_JAKEVK010000020.1:0-44868 GCF_022398435.1 Pseudoalteromonas sp. Isolate6
GAATTCTGATTTTGATACCTTTCGGTATCGAATTGACTGTGCTGAATAAACTATGTTTATTCTGTTGGTCACTCAGTTCAATTGAGACTCTAAATTTGTTTGCGCCATCTAGCGAACTAGAATCTGCTGTTAGAACTCAATCTGTACGAGTGCCCACACAGATGATTGCTTCATATTTTTAAAGAACGTTTCGAAACATTTCGTTGTTTCGAGGGATGTGCATTCTAAGCATTCCCAATTTTTTGTCAACACTTAATTTTTAATTTCTTTGGCAGAAGTTTCGAACTTAAGTTTTACTTGACGCTAACTCGCTGCTGCTTTGCTTTTCAGCGTAGCGCCCCGTGTCAGTGGGGTCGCATTATAGGGCGATCCGATTTTAGTGCAACCCTTTTTTTAAAGAAAGTTGCGAAAAAACGTTTGTTCGAGCAAAAATAAAGCGAAACGCTTATTTTTGACACTTTTCTGTATGAAAAGAGAACAAAGAAGAGGTCTACTGTATCGTTTATGTGTGGTACCGCATGCTATCAATACGATTGAGGCACTATTTTATAAGTGGGGTTATCACTTAAGAAGGTTCGAGAACAGTTATTGAATTACTAGGAATGACTCTTTTTGTTGGTCACGATATAAAATCGCTGCTACGACAAAGAGTTTATCGCGAGGTAAACTCGCTCCCACCACAAAAATTCTATCTTTGAAATCGAGACGTAAAGTCACTGCTTCAACAAAGAGTTCATCTTTTAGAGCGTAATAATAAAAAGTCTGTACTCCTTATCGGAGAATGACCCTTTTCACTGGTCGCGATATAAAATCGCAGCTACAAAGCATTAAAAAAGGCCGAACTCCTATCAGAGAACGACCCTTTTCATTTATCGCGATATAAAATCGCATCTACAAGGCATTAAAAAAGGCCGCCAAAGCGACCTTTTTTATGTGTGTTACGACAATCTACAGATTACTCTTCGATTGTTGCTACAACACCAGCGCCTACTGTACGGCCACCTTCACGGATAGCGAAACGTAGACCTTCGTCCATCGCGATTGGTACGATTAGCTCAACAGTCATCTTGATGTTGTCGCCTGGCATTACCATTTCTACGCCGTCTGGTAGCTGGATGTCAAGTGAACTTAGTGTGCGGCTTGATTGAACCAGGCTTACATAGAACCTGACCACGCTCAACTTCGTCACGCTTAGTACCACGTAGTAGTGCACCGATGTTCTCACCCGCACGACCTTCGTCTAGAAGCTTACGGAACATCTCAACACCCGTACAAGTTGTCTTCGTAGTTTCTTTGATACCTACGATTTCTACTTCGTCGTTCACGTTGATGATACCAGCTTCTACACGGCCTGTTACTACTGTACCACGACCCTGGATTGAGAATACGTCTTCGATAGGCATGATGAATGGCTTATCGATGTCACGCTCTGGCTCTGGGATGTAAGAATCTAGTGCTTCTGCAAGCTCAACGATTTTGTCTTCCCACTCTTTCTCACCTTCTAACGCTTTAAGCGCAGAACCTTGGATTAGAGGTAGGTCATCACCTGGGAAGTCATACTCAGAAAGAAGTTCACGAACTTCCATCTCTACTAGCTCTAGTAGCTCTTCGTCGTCAACCATGTCACATTTGTTCATGAATACGATGATGTAAGGTACACCAACCTGACGAGAAAGTAGGATGTGCTCACGTGTTTGAGGCATAGGACCGTCAGTAGCAGCAACTACTAGGATCGCGCCGTCCATCTGTGCAGCACCTGTGATCATGTTTTTAACATAGTCAGCGTGTCCTGGACAGTCTACGTGTGCATAGTGACGAGTTGGTGTGTCATACTCAACGTGTGAAGTTGAGATTGTGATACCACGCTCACGCTCTTCTGGAGCGTTATCGATTGATGCGAAGTCTTTTGCTTCACCACCGTATACTTTTGCAAGTACGTTAGTGATTGCTGCAGTTAGAGTTGTTTTACCGTGGTCAACGTGGCCGATTGTACCTACGTTTACGTGCGGTTTTACGCGTTCAAACTTTTCTTTTGCCATTTTCAAATTTCCTATAAAGAAATTAAAGTCCAGCCCTAAGACCGGACCGAACTAAAATTACTTAACAGCGCGAGCTGCAATTATTGCATCAGCTACGTTTTTAGCCGCTTCAGCATACTTTAGGAATTCCATAGAGTATGATGCGCGCCCTTGTGTAGCGGAGCGTAAGTCTGTTGCATAGCCAAACATTTCAGAAAGTGGGACCTGAGCATTAATTTGCTTCGAGCCACCAAATGCTTCTTCCATGCCTTCAATTATGCCACGACGACGATTTAAGTCGCCTACTACATCACCCATGTTTTCTTCAGGAGTGATTACTTCTACTTTCATGACAGGCTCAAGTAGAACAGGGCTTGCTTCTAGCGCGCCTTTTCTAAAGCCCATCGAACCTGCGATCTTAAACGCCATCTCGTTTGAGTCAACATCGTGGAATGAACCATCAAACAAGGTAGCTTTAACACCCAATAGCGGATAACCTGCAAGAACACCTTGCTTCATCTGCTCTTGAATACCTTTATCAACCGCTGGGATATATTCTTTTGGTACTGTGCCACCAACGATTTCGTTAACGAATTCGTATATTGGTGCATCATCATCAGAAACATCCATTGGTTCTAGCTTCAACCAAACGTGACCATATTGACCACGACCACCAGATTGACGCACAAACTTACCTTCAGCTTCAACAGAAGCTCGGATAGTTTCGCGGTATGCAACCTGAGGCTTACCAACGTTACACACAACGTTAAACTCACGCTTCATACGATCGACAATGATATCTAAGTGAAGCTCACCCATACCAGAGATAATCGTCTGACCTGATTCTTCGTCCGTTTCTACACGGAATGAAGGATCTTCTGCTGCAAGTTTACCAAGTGCAACGCCCATTTTTTCTTGGTCAGCTACTGTTTTAGGTTCTACTGCGACTGAGATTACAGGCTCAGGGAACTCCATACGTTCTAACGTAATTGGCGCTTCTTGAGCACAAAGTGTATCACCAGTAGTTACATCTTTTAGGCCGATAGCAGCCGCGATGTCACCCGCATGAACTTCTTTAATCTCTTCACGCGAGTTAGAGTGCATTTGAACAATACGTCCAAAACGCTCTTTTTTACCTTTAACAGGATTTAGTACCGAATCACCCTGGCTAACTTTACCAGAGTAAACTCGGAAGAAAGTAAGTGTGCCAACGAATGGATCAGTTGCGATCTTAAATGCAAGCGCCGCAAACGGTGCATTATCGTCAGCTTCACGCGTATCTTCGGTTTCGTCTTCTAAGACACCTTGGATAGCTTTTACTTCAGTAGGCGACGGCATGAATTCAATCACAGCGTCAAGCACAGCCTGAACACCTTTGTTCTTGAATGCACTACCTGTCGTCATAGGCACAATTTCATTGGCCAATGTGCGTTGGCGAAGGGCTGATTTAATCTCTTCTTCGCTCAACTCACCATCTTCAAGATATTTTTCCATTAGTTCTTCAGAAGCTTCTGCAGCACTCTCAATTAGATGAGAGCGCCATTCTTCAGCTAGCTCAAGAAGATCTGCTGGGACCTCTTCATAGGTGAAAGTCATCCCCTGGTCTTCTTCATTCCAGTTAATTGCTTTCATCTTAATAAGGTCAATAACACCTTTAAATTCATCTTCAGCACCAATTGGTAACTGAATAGGCACAGGTGTAGCACCGAGACGTTTTTTAACTTGTTCAACTACAGACAAGAAGTCAGCACCTGTACGATCCATCTTATTGACGAAAATCATACGCGGCACTTCGTATTTGTTAGCCTGACGCCAAACGGTCTCAGTTTGCGGTTGCACACCTGATGAAGCACATAACACAACAACAGCACCATCAAGTACGCGCAATGAACGCTCTACTTCGATAGTAAAATCTACGTGTCCTGGAGTATCGATGATGTTAACACGATGCTCATCAAACTGAGCATCCATCCCTTTCCAGAAACACGTTGTTGCAGCAGAAGTGATCGTGATACCACGCTCTTGCTCCTGCTCCATCCAGTCCATAGTTGCGGCGCCGTCGTGTACTTCACCAATCTTATGAGAAAGACCAGTATAAAAAAGTACGCGCTCGGTCGTAGTTGTTTTACCCGCATCTACGTGAGCACATATACCGATGTTACGGTAGCGCTCAATCGGAGTTGTCCGTGCCATAATATCCTCTTAAAAGGTGTTAGCAGATTACCAACGGTAGTGAGCGAATGCTTTGTTCGCTTCAGCCATACGGTGAACGTCTTCACGTTTCTTAACCGCAGTGCCTTTGTTTTCAGCAGCGTCGATCATCTCTTGAGCAAGACGAAGACCCATTGATTTCTCGCCACGCTTACGTGCAGCTTCAACCAACCAACGCATACCTAGTGCGTTACGACGCACTGGACGTACTTCAACTGGTACTTGGTACGTTGAACCACCAACACGGCGAGATTTAACCTCTACCTGTGGGCGAACGTTATCAAGTGCAGCTTCAAAGATTTCTAGGTGCGACTTGCCTGATTTTTCAGCAGCCACGTCTAGCGCACCATATACGATTTTTTCAGCAGTAGATTTCTTGCCGTCAAGCATTACTACGTTAACGAATTTAGCAAGAAGCTCTGATCCGAACTTCGGATCTGGAAGAATTTTACGTTGACCTATTACGCGTCTTCTAGGCATTTTCTTTCTCCGGTATCTTCAGGTCCGTGTTAAACACGGATTCCCAAAACAATATATAAAAATTTAAAACTTAAGTGCTTGGCCTTACTAACGGAGAACCATTAGCCCTTAGGACGTTTTGCACCGTACTTAGAACGAGCCTGTCTACGGTCGTTTACGCCTGCACAGTCAAGTGCACCACGAACAGTGTGGAAACGCACACCTGGTAAGTCTTTAACACGACCACCACGGATTAGGATTACACTGTGCTCTTGTAGGTTGTGACCTTCACCACCAATGTATGAAGTTACTTCGAAACCGTTAGTTAAACGTACACGCGCTACTTTACGTAATGCAGAGTTTGGTTTCTTAGGTGTTGTTGTATATACACGAGTACATACACCACGCTTTTGTGGACAAGCTTTAAGAGCAGCAGAGTTGCTCTTTGTAACCTTGCTACGACGTGGCTTACGCACTAGCTGGTTAATAGTTGCCATTAAATAGCTCCTGAATTAATAAATTACTACTGAAAAATAAAATCTTACCATTTAAGTCAAATCCAGTTTTCTTGAACGACTAAAATGGGTGGCCGAATTTTAATGACCAAAGTTTAACCTGTCAACCAAAAGTCGTCATCAGCATTAAGTAAATGCATACCAATCGGTTGGTTTTGTCTGCGAAACTGTTGAAAGTTAACAAAAGTTAGCAATCACATTGAAAAACCTTTGTTGCAGTATACACATCGATGTGACGCTTTGATGGCAAATCGGACTGCGGAGTTGAGAATGCATAAAAAAGCCGCTGTATTCACACAGCGGCTTTTCAATCAATAAGCTAAATGGTGGGGATTACTCGTTACCACCTAGTAAATCAGCATTCAGTGCATCTGTTAGCGCTTGAGTTGCCTCTTCAGCACTTACAGTTTGTTCTTCAACAGCTGCTTCACCTTGCTTGCGACGGTTGATACGCTCTTCATGGTATGCGAAACCTGTACCCGCTGGGATCAAACGACCCACGATTACGTTTTCTTTCAGACCACGTAGCTCATCGCTCTTACCGTTAACCGCAGCTTCGGTTAGAACACGTGTCGTTTCCTGGAACGATGCCGCAGAAATGAACGATTCAGTCGCAAGTGACGCTTTAGTAATACCCATTAGCTGAATTTCAAACTTAGCTGGGATCTTACCTTGCATTTCTAGCTCACGGTTAGCGATGTTTACACGTGCAACTTCAGCTTGCTCGCCTGCTAGGAATTCACTGTCACCACCATCAAGGATGATACACTTACGAAGCATCTGACGAACGATAGTTTCAATGTGCTTATCGTTAATCTTTACACCCTGTAGGCGGTATACTTCTTGTACCTCGTTAGTGATGTAGTTAGATACATCAGTAACACCACGTAGACGCAGGATATCGTGTGGTGATTCTGGACCATCGGCAATAACTTCACCTTTAGCCACTTGCTCACCTTCGAACACGTTAAGCTGACGCCATTTCGGGATCATTTCTTCGTACGCATCACCCTCGTCAGGTGTGATCACAAGACGCTTCTTACCTTTAGTCTCTTTACCGAAGCTAACAGTACCTGTGATTTCTGCAAGAATTGCAGGATCTTTTGGTTTACGCGCTTCGAATAAGTCTGCAACTCGAGGTAGACCACCCGTGATGTCACGAGTCTTCGAACCTTCTTGTGGGATACGAGCCAATACAGAACCTGGTAGTACTGTTGCACCATCTGTGATTTCAATCGTTGTGAATGAAGGTAGGCGGATCTCTTGAAGACCACGCTCTTCGTTCTCAATGATTAGTTTAGGCTCTTTTGCGTTTACTTTCGCAAGATCCTTAACAACCACACGTGTTAGACCGGTTAATTCATCAGTCTGTGCTTCAGTGTTTGAATCATCGATATCGCTGAACGATACTTTTGACTCATGTTCAATGATGATTGGGTGGCTATGCGGGTCCCAAGTAGCGACGATGTCGTTACCTTTAACATCAGCACCATCTTGTACAGTTAATACTGCACCATAAGGTACTTTATAACGCTCTTTCTCACGACCGTGCTCATCGATTATCGTGATCTCGGTTGAACGAGATGTGATAACGATTTTGCCATCAGCATTGATTACAAATTTCGCATTGTGAAGTTTCAGATTACCATTGTTCTTAACTTGAACACTGTTCTCTGCAGAAGCTCGTGATGCCGCACCACCGATGTGGAATGTACGCATCGTAAGCTGTGTACCCGGCTCACCGATTGACTGTGCCGCGATTACACCAACTGCTTCACCAGGATTGATGATATGGCCACGCGCCAAGTCACGACCGTAACAGTGTGCACACACACCAAAGTCATTTTGACAGGTGATTACAGAACGTACTTTAACTTCGTCTACTGAGTGTTCTTCTAAAAGATCACACAGTTTTTCGTCAATCATTACGTTACGTGCAACAAGTACTTCAGTAGTACCTGGCTTACATACATCTTCAGCAACAACACGACCTAGTACTCGCTCGCGAAGTGGTTCTACAACGTCACCACCTTCGATTAGCGGCTTCATTACTAGACCTTCTTCGGTACCACAGTCTGATTCGTTGATAACCAAATCTTGTGCTACGTCTACTAGACGACGAGTTAGGTAACCCGAGTTCGCTGTCTTAAGTGCCGTATCCGCTAGACCTTTACGCGCACCGTGCGTCGAGATAAAGTACTGTAGTACGTTTAGACCTTCACGGAAGTTTGCTGTAATTGGCGTTTCGATGATTGAACCATCTGGACGTGCCATTAGACCACGCATACCCGCTAGCTGACGGATCTGAGCAGCACTACCACGAGCGCCCGAGTCTGCCATCATAAACACTGAGTTAAATGACGGTTGCTCTTCTTCGTTGCCTTCAGCGTTGATAACCGTTTCTTTTGAAAGGTTAGCCATCATCTCGCGAGAAAGGTTTTCGTTTACACGTGACCAGATATCGATAACTTTGTTGTACTTCTCACCGGCAGTTACAAGACCTGATTGGAACTGTTGGTTGATTTCTGCAACTTCAGCTTCCGCACGATCGATGATCTCACCTTTAGTTGGTGGGATTACCATGTCATTGATACCGATAGAAACACCAGACTTCATCGCGTAGTGGAAACCGGTATACATCACTTGGTCAGCAAAGATAACTGTATCTTTAAGACCTAGACGACGGTAACACTCATTAAGAAGACCAGAAATTTGTTTCTTACCTAGTGGCTTATTGATCAGTTCAAACGGCAAGCCTTCAGGGATATTCAATGAAAGGATTGCACGACCTACTGTCGTATCTACTAGGTGAGTTAACGTGCCGCGCTCACGTGTTTCTTCGTCGATAGTCACTTCTGTGATACGCACTTTAACACGAGCGTGAAGCTCAGCAGCACCTACACGGTATGCTTTTTCAGCTTCTTTAGCATCTTTAAATACAGTGCCTTCACCTTTACCGTTGATGCGATCGCGAGTCATGTAGTAAAGACCTAGTACAACGTCCTGTGAAGGAACGATGATTGGTTCACCGTTAGCTGGTGCTAGGATGTTGTTAGTAGACATCATCAATGCACGCGCTTCCAACTGCGCTTCAAGCGTCAGTGGGACGTGAACCGCCATTTGGTCACCATCGAAGTCAGCGTTATACGCCGCACATACTAGTGGGTGTAGGTGAATCGCTTTACCTTCGATAAGTACAGGTTCGAACGCTTGGATACCTAGACGGTGAAGTGTTGGCGCACGGTTAAGTAAAACCGGGTGCTCACGGATAACTTCGTCTAGTACGTCCCAAACCTCTGGTACTTCACGCTCAACCATCTTCTTCGCAGCTTTGATGGTTGTCGCCATGCCACGGCGCTCTAGTTTACCGTAGATAAATGGTTTGAATAGCTCAAGCGCCATCTTCTTAGGTAGACCACACTGATGTAGTTTCAGCGTAGGACCTACGGTGATAACAGAACGGCCTGAGTAGTCAACACGCTTACCTAGAAGGTTTTGACGGAAACGACCTTGCTTACCTTTAATCATGTCTGCAAGCGACTTAAGTGGACGCTTGTTAGAACCCGTAATCGCACGGCCACGACGACCATTATCAAGTAGCGCATCAACCGCTTCTTGAAGCATACGTTTTTCGTTACGTACGATGATGTCTGGCGCAGCTAGGTCAAGAAGACGCTTCAAACGGTTGTTACGGTTGATCACTCGACGGTAAAGGTCGTTCAGATCTGAAGTCGCAAAACGACCGCCATCTAGTGGTACTAGAGGACGTAGATCTGGTGGAAGAACTGGTAGCACACTCATTACCATCCACTCAGGGTTATTACCTGATTGGTGGAACGCTTCCATTAGTTTAAGACGCTTAGTGATTTTCTTACGCTTAGTTTCAGAGTTGATTGTTGGCAACTCTTCACGCATTTCAGCGATTAACTGACCAAGGTCTAGCTCGCGAAGTAGATCAAGTACAGCTTCTGCACCCATCTTCGCTTCAAACTCATCACCGTGCTCTTCAAGTGCATCTAGGTATTCTTCTTCACCTAGTAATTGACCACGCTCAAGCGTAGTCATACCTGGCTCAGTTACCACGAATGATTCGAAATAAAGTACGCGCTCAATGTCACGAAGCGTCATGTCTAGCATTAGGCCAATACGTGACGGAAGTGATTTCAAGAACCAAATATGCGCAACTGGGCTAGCCAGCTCGATGTGACCCATACGGTCACGACGTACTTTTGTTAGCGTTACTTCAACGCCACACTTTTCACAGATAACACCACGGTGCTTCAAGCGCTTGTATTTACCACACAAACACTCGTAATCTTTTACTGGGCCGAAGATACGGGCACAGAATAAGCCATCACGCTCAGGCTTGAAAGTACGGTAGTTGATTGTCTCAGGTTTCTTTACTTCACCGTAAGACCATGAACGCACCATGTCTGGCGAAGCAAGACCAATGCGAATTGCATCGAATTCTTCGGTCTTATTTTGTTGCTTCAGAAACTTAAGTAAGTCTTTCACCTTAGCTCTCCTGTCGGAGGTTAATCTTGAGGGCAAGCCAAGCCTGCCCCTACATTCTTTTCAGTCCGGTTGCAGTTATGCAACGCCGCAGCGCACTGCGGCGGTCGGATTAAACTTCTTCCAACTCGATGTTGATACCTAGCGAGCGGATTTCTTTCAACAGTACGTTGAACGACTCAGGCATACCCGGTTCCATCTTGTGGTTACCGTCTACGATGTTCTTGTACATCTTAGTACGACCGTTTACGTCATCCGACTTCACTGTCAACATTTCTTGTAGCGTGTAGGCAGCACCGTATGCTTCAAGTGCCCATACCTCCATCTCACCGAAACGCTGACCACCGAACTGTGCCTTACCACCCAGCGGTTGCTGAGTAACTAGGCTGTAAGAACCTGTTGAACGCGCGTGCATCTTGTCATCAACAAGGTGGTTCAGTTTCAGCATGTACATGTAGCCTACTGTTACTTGACGCTCAAATGCATCACCAGTACGACCATCATATAACGTTACCTGACCACTTCTTGGATAACCACCAAGTTCTAGCATGTCTTTGATTTCAGCTTCACGTGCACCATCAAATGCTGGTGTTGCGATTGGTAGACCACCTTTAAGGTTTTCTGCCAAGCGACGGATTTCATCATCAGAGAAGTTAGCAATATCTACTTTCTGACGGCAGTCACCGATTTCGTAAGCTTTTCTGATGAATTCGCGTAGCTCGTGTATTTCACGTTGCTCTTTCATCATTTCTTCAAGACGTTCACCGATACCACGAGCAGCTAGACCCATGTGAGTTTCTAGGATCTGACCGATGTTCATACGAGATGGTACACCCAGCGGGTTAAGTACGATATCTACAGTACGGCCTTTGTCATCGTAAGGCATGTCTTCAACAGGAACGATAGTTGAGATTACACCCTTGTTACCGTGACGACCCGCCATCTTATCACCAGGTTGGATACGACGTTTAACAGCTAGGTATACTTTAACAATCTTAAGTACGCCAGGCGCTAAGTCATCACCTTGAGTGATCTTACGACGCTTGTTCTCGAAACGCTTGTCGTAGTCAGCTTTAAGCTCGTCATACTGCGCTGCTAGTTGCTCAAGCTCTGCTTGATGCTCTTCGTCAGCAAGGCTTTGTGTCAATAGCTTCTCAGTGTTAAAGCCTGCAAGTTGCTCTTCACTCATACCTGCTTTGATAAGTAGGTTACGAGCGTGAGTCAAGATACCGCCTTCAAGGATTCTGAACTCTTCGTTGAAGTCTTTCTTCGCTTCACGAAGCTGCATATCTTCAACTTCTAGCGCACGTTTGTCTTTTTCAACACCGTCACGCGTAAACACTTGTACGTCGATAACCGTACCAGATACAGAGTTCGGTACACGTAACGAGCTATCTTTAACGTCAGACGCTTTTTCACCAAAGATAGCACGTAGTAGCTTTTCTTCAGGAGTTAGTTGCGTTTCACCTTTAGGCGTCACTTTACCTACAAGGATGTCGCCGCCTTTCACTTCAGCACCAATGTATACAACGCCTGATTCATCAAGCTTACCTAGTGCAGACTCACCTACGTTTGGAATATCCGCAGTGATTTCTTCTGGACCAAGCTTAGTATCACGAGCAATACACTGAAGCTCTTGAATGTGGATAGTCGTTAGACGATCTTCTTTTACAACATTCTCTGAAAGTAGGATTGAATCCTCGAAGTTGTAACCATTCCAAGGCATGAACGCTACGCGTAGGTTCTGACCAAGTGCTAAGTCACCTAGGTCTGTTGAAGGACCATCAGCAAGCACGTCACCACGTACTACCGGCTCACCAACCATACAAGTTGGTTTCTGGTTGATACAAGTGTTTTGGTTTGAGCGTGTGTACTTAGTTAAGTTATAGATATCGATGCCCGCTTCACCTTGGATGCGCTCGTCTTCATTAACGTTAACAACAATACGGCTCGCATCAGCATACTTAACGATACCGCCACGCTTAGCAACGATTGTTACACCAGAGTCTTTCGCTAGTGTACGCTCAATACCAGTACCAACTAGCGGCTTATCAGCACGTAGTGTAGGTACAGCTTGACGTTGCATGTTCGATCCCATCAATGCGCGGTTCGCGTCATCGTGTTCTAGGAATGGAATAAGCGCTGCAGCCACAGAGATTACCTGCTGTGGAGATACGTCCATATACTGAATGCTGTCGCTTGGCATAAAGGTTGATTCACCTTTAAAGCGACATGGAATCAGTTCTTCAGCAAATTGGTTGTCATCAGTTAGCGTTGTATTCGCCTGTGCGATAACGAACTGACCTTCTTCAATTGCTGAAAGGTAATCAACATCGTCTGTAACGATTCCGTCTACTACTTTGCGGTATGGAGTCTCTAGGAAACCATAGTCGTTTGTACGCGCGTAAGTAGATAGCGAGTTGATTAGACCGATGTTTGGACCTTCAGGCGTTTCGATAGGACAAACACGACCGTAGTGCGTTACGTGTACGTCACGTACTTCGAAACCAGCACGTTCACGAGTTAGACCACCCGGACCTAATGCAGAAATACGACGTTTATGCGTCACTTCTGAAAGCGGGTTGTTCTGGTCCATAAATTGTGAAAGCTGTGAAGAACCAAAGAATTCTTTTACTGCTGCAGAAATCGGCTTAGCGTTGATCAAATCCTGTGGCATAACGTTATCTAGGTCACCAAGACTTAGACGCTCACGTACTGCACGCTCAACACGTACAAGACCTACACGGAATTGGTTTTCAGCCATTTCACCTACTGAACGGATACGACGGTTACCTAAGTGGTCGATATCGTCCACATCACCTTTACCGTTACGGATGTCGATCAATACCTTCATCACGCTAACGATATCTTCTTTAGATAACGTACCCTCACCTTCGTCTGAATCATAACCAACACGGCTATTAAACTTCATACGACCTACTGTTGATAGATCATAGCGCTCTTCAGAGAAGAATAGGTTGTCGAATAACGCTTCTGCAGCTTCTTTTGTTGGTGGCTCACCCGGGCGCATCATGCGATAGATTTCCACCAATGCTTCTAGGCGATTATTAGTAGAGTCAACACGTAATGTCTCTGACATGTACGCACCACTGTCTACTTCGTTGATGTAAAGCGTATCGATCTTTGAGTGACCCGCCTTCACCAATTCAGCCATAAGCTCTAGTGATAACTCGGCATTCGCTTCTGCGATCACTTCGCCTGTCGATTCGTCGATGTAGTTTTTAGCAACAACACGGCCGATGATGTACTCATGTGGTACCTCAAGAGTATCTATACCTTGCTTTTCGATGCTCTTAATATGGCGTGCGGTAATACGACGGCCTTTTTCAACCAAGACGTCACCGTTTGCATCTTTAATATCAAATGCAGCAGTTTCACCACGTAGGCGTGAAGGCACAAGTTCCATCAACACTTTGCCATCTTTTACTTCGAAACTTGTTGTTTCAAAGAATAGTGCCAAGATTTCGTCTGAAGTGAATTCTAGTGCACGTAAGATGATAGATGCTGGTAGTTTACGGCGACGGTCAATACGAACGTAAAGGTTATCTTTAACGTCGAATTCAAAGTCAAGCCATGAGCCACGGTAAGGGATCACACGAGCGTTATATAACACTTTACCAGATGAGTGTGATTTACCACGGTCGTTATCAAAGAATACACCAGGTGAACGGTGTAGCTGAGAAACGATAACACGCTCAGTACCATTGATAACAAAAGTACCGGTGTCTGTCATGAGCGGGATTTCGCCCATGTAAACTTCTTGCTCTTTTATGTCTTTGACTGTGCCAGGTGCATCTTTGTCCATTAGCACAAGACGTAGTTTAACGCGAAGTGGAGCAGAATATGTCACACCGCGAATTTGACATTCTTTAACGTCAAATACTGGCTCGCCAATACGATAACTGACGTATTGAAGTTCAGAGTTGCCCGAGTAGCTCTTGATAGGGAATACAGAACGGAATGCAGCTTCCAGTCCAGTATCGCCATCGGCATCAGGCGCAATGAACTTATCGAACGATTCCAACTGCATTTGCAGTAGGAAAGGTATGTCCAAAACCTGTGGACGTTTACCAAAATCCTTACGGATACGTTTCTTTTCAGAATAAGAGTAAGCCATGGGGTTCCTCAGCTTGCTGATCTTTGACCCAACCTGTCCAAAATTGAACAGACTTCACTGGCATCTAAGCCATGATAACAACATCTAAATTGTCACACTAATTTACTCAACTAACGGCTTAAAGGAGCACAATTCAGGCTCTATTCAAATCGTTAATGTTACCAAATCAGTGTTACTTCAAATGCCATTGCGATTTTCAACAAAAACTTCTAAGTTATTGAAAATTACAGTGAAATTCGAAGATTTATGCACGATAGAAATGTATATCTCTATAGCGCAAAAGGGCCGGTGATTAAATAATCACCAGCCCTTGCCTGATTTCTCAGGCAGCGAACCTAGCGGGAGCTAGATTACTTGATCTCAACTTCAGCACCAGCTTCTTCAAGATCTTTCTTAAGCGCTTCAGCTTCTTCCTTAGATACACCTTCTTTGATAGGTGCAGGAGCAGACTCAACTAGCGCTTTAGCTTCTTTAAGGCCTAGACCTGTTGCGCCACGTACCGCTTTGATTGCAGCAACTTTGTTACCGCCAGCAGCAGCTAGGATTACGTCGAACTCAGTCTTTTCTTCAGCAGCTTCAGCAGGACCAGCAGCAACAACAGCAGCAGCTGCAGTTACACCGAACTTCTCTTCCATAGCTTCAACTAGTTCAACAACTTCCATTACTGACATTTCAGCAATAGCGTCAAGGATTTGGTCTTTAGTTACAGACATTTCAAATTTCCTAATTATTTACGAACCCATGCGGTTCAAAAAATTTATTAAAGAAAGGAGCATTGCTTAGATTAAGCAGCTTGCTCAGCTTTCTGTACACGTACCGCTTCAATTGTTTTACACAATTTGCCAGCAGACGCTTCTTTCATAGCGCTCATTAAGCGTGCAACAGCTTCGTCGTAAGTAGGTAGCTTAGCAAGCATATCTACATCAACGATTTTGCCTTCGAATGCAGCAGTTTTAAGCTCAAATGCTTCGTTCTTTTTCGCGAAATCTGCAAAGATACGCGCAGCAGCACCAGGGTGCTCTGAAGAGAAAGCGATAAGGCTTGGGCCAACTAGTGATTCGTTAAGGCATTCGTAATCAGTGCCTTCAACAGCACGTTTAGCTAGGGTGTTACGAACAACTTTCATCCATACACCAGCTTCACGAGCTTCTTTACGAAGAGCAGTGATTGCACCTACTGTTACACCACGAGAATCAGCAACAACTGCTGAAAGAGCACCTTTGGCAGCTTCGTTGACTTCAGCAACAATTGCTTTTTTGTCTTGAAGATTTAAAGCCATGGGTGTTACTCCTGGTTTATAGAAAAACACATATATGTTTTTCAGTTCTACTCTACTCTGCTAAAAACTTTAGCAGAGATGCTTTTTACGGCGAGAGCCAGAAGATTAGGAAAATCTAGCTGGGATTCACACCGTCTACGTAGGACGATTAAGGCCGAAGCCACCTACGGTCTTGGACGGAAGCGCAATTTATCGATTCATTGTAGACCATGATGGAAACAATTTTCGAAATTATGCGCTTCAACCCGAATTCTTTGCTTTGTAAAGAAGCACACTTCTCTACAAAATGGCGCAAAATTATAGTCTAATTTTTACGCCATGTAAACGCTAAACTCTAAATTATACTACTTGAGTATTTAGAGTAGCTTGGTCTAAAGCAACACCAGCACCCATCGTAGTAGAGATGCTTACTTTCTTCACGAAAGTACCTTTTGCAGTAGAAGGCTTAGCCTTCTTAAGCGCGATGATTAGCGCTTCAAGGTTTTCTTGAAGTTGGTTAGCGTCAAAGTCTACTTTACCGATAGTAGTGTGGATGATACCGTTCTTATCGTTACGGTAGCGAACCTGACCAGCTTTAGCGTTCTTAACAGCTTCTGCAACGTTAGGCGTTACAGTACCTGTCTTAGGGTTAGGCATAAGACCACGTGGACCTAGGATTTGACCTAGTTGACCAACAACGCGCATTGCATCAGGAGAAGCAACAACAACGTCAAAGTTCATTTCGCCTTTCTTAACTTGCTCTGCAAGGTCTTCCATACCTACTAAATCAGCACCAGCTTCTTTAGCAGCTTCTGCATTTGCACCTTGAGTGAATACTGCTACGCGTACATCACGACCAGTACCGTGAGGTAGTACAGTTGCACCACGTACGTTTTGGTCAGATTTACGAGCATCGATACCTAGGTTTACAGCAACGTCAACACTTTCAACGAACTTAGCAGTAGCAAGTTCTTTTAGAAGAGCAACAGCTTCGTTGATTTCGTACTCTTTAGTCGCATCCACTTTCTCGCGGATAGTACGCATACGCTTAGTTAATTTAGCCATTTTCAATTACTCCTCTACGTTCAAGCCCATTGCACGTGCAGAACCTGCAATCGTGCGTACAGCTGCGTCCATATCAGCAGCAGTAAGATCTGGACGTTTCGTCTCAACGATCTCTTCAAGTTGAGCACGAGTAACTGTACCAACTTTTTCAGTGTTAGGACGACCAGAACCAGACTTGATACCAGCAGCCTTCTTAAGAAGGTATGCCGCAGGTGGAGTCTTCATTTCAAAAGTGAAAGAACGGTCACTGTAAACAGAAATAACAACAGGAACAGGTGCGCCTTTTTCGATAGACTCTGTACGTGCGTTAAACGCTTTACAGAATTCCATGATGTTTACACCGTGTTGACCTAGTGCAGGACCTACTGGAGGACTAGGGTTAGCCATACCAGCAGCAACTTGTAGCTTGATTAGAGCTTCAACTTTTTTAGCCATGATAATACCTCAATTGTGGGTCTTTGCCTCGTGCGCGCGAGGACGCGTACTCAAACGGCTTCCCAGTTAAAAAATTCAGTCTTTTTGCCGCATATTTTTGCGTACAACAAAAAGGCCGCTGATTATAGATTAATCAGCGGCCTTTGACAACTTTTTCAAGTTAGAATTTATTTGTCTTTCTCAACCTGACCAAACTCTAGGTCTACAGGCGTTGAACGACCGAAAATAAGTACCGATACTTTCAGGCGACTCTTTTCGTAATCCACTTCTTCAACCACACCATTGAAGTCAGCAAATGGGCCATCTGTAACACGAACCACTTCACCCGGCTCAAATAATGTGGCAGGTTTCGGTGCTTCAGCATTTTCTTGTAGACGGTTAAGAATACGATCCGCTTCTTTTTGACTGATCGGTGCAGGACGGTCTGACGTACCACCAACAAAGCCCATTACACGAGGTGTGCTATTCACCAAGTGCCAAGACGCATCATCCATCACCATTTGAACTAATACATAACCAGGGAAGAATTTACGTTCAGATTTACGTTTCTGACCTGCACGCATTTCAACCACTTCTTCAGTCGGCACAAGGATCTCACCGAATAGGTCTTCTAACCCTTCGATTTTAATATGCTCGATAATGGTTTGTGCTACACGTTTTTCAAAACCTGAAAACGCTTGGATCACGTACCAACGTAATTTCTTTTCTTTGTTCTCATCCGACATGGGATCAGATCTCCAATCCAGTTAAAAAGCCTACTGCACGGAAAAGTATACCATCTAATCCCCAAAGGATTAATGCCATAATCACCGTTGCAATGATCACGATGAAAGTAGTGTGAGTCGCTTCCTGACGCGTTGGCCAGATAACTTTACGTACTTCGATACGTGATTCTTTAGCAAAAGCGATAAAGGTACGGCCTTTTTCAGTCGTTACCAAAATGCCCAAAGCCGCAGCGATAGCTGCAACTACGCCTACAGCGCGTACTAAAACAGATAAATCGGCATATAGATAATTACCAACTACGGCACCAGTTAGAAGTGCAATAGCAGCTAGCCACTTTACCGTGTCCATCGAGCTTGACGAGTTTTCAACATTAGTGCTCATAATCAATTTTACCTTAAATACAGACACAACAACCCTGCATAGAACAGGGTAAATCCATTCAATCCAAATTTACAAATAAGCGACTTAAGTGGTTTTGGGTCACGTTATTTTAAATGTGGACTTGTTGCTGAATTGGCAGGGGCGGCAGGACTCGAACCCGCAACCATCGGTTTTGGAGACCGCTGTTCTACCAATTGGAACTACGCCCCTGCAAAGTGGATGCCCATTATACTGACGAAGCAAACGAAAACAAGTGTAAAAGATATGCAAAGTAACATTTAATCTAAACTTGGTTTTGCGACGGCTTTAGAAAAGACGCAATAAATCTCCGTGATAAAAATCACAAAGCACCCAAACTTGCTCAAATGGATGACAATCAGGGATCTCCCAAGCGGCTTTTAAGCGCTTAAAATCGTCAAGATGATAAATTGGGCTGGCATTTCGAATTAACAACCAAACACGTTGTGAATCATAGTGTTTTTTGGCTTTTTGATTGAGCAGCCGCTGTAAGCCGATACTCAATTGATCGGAGTCAGCGGCTTGACTCATTGCTGCCAGCTCTCTTTGCGTGGAGAGAGACAGAGGACGCCCAAGCACAGCCATCGCTTCTTTCTCACTGGCATAAAAATGGGCTATTTCTATATCAAGCTGTGTTTTTCCTTGATAACAACTGACGTCCGGTTTATTGGGCTCATTGTGCCAAATATGGCGCATATGCACTGCAAACTGCTTTTCATAACTGCGTAAAAACAGTTTAGCCGCGTCATGCTCAAGTTTTACCTTTTCTGCTTCACTCGCTCTGTCCATTCACAACCACTGCTACATCACTCAATAGGCTTGAAGCACCGAATCTAAAATTATTGGCATTGAGCCACTCGGCCCCCATAATTTCTTCCGTCAATCGTAAATATCGCTGCGCTTCAATTACTGACTTTACTCCACCGGCCGCTTTAAATCCAACCGATTTACCGCTGCTTTTGATTGTCTTAAGGATAACTTCTGCCGCTTCTGGTGTAGCATTGACAGCAACCTTTCCTGTACTTGTTTTAACAAAGTCCGCGCCCGCCATAATGGCAAGCTGCGCGGCCTCCGCAATGAGCTTTGGTTTGGCCAATACGCCACTTTCGATGATGACCTTAAGCTTTGCTTTACCTTGACAAGCGAGCTTACTCGAGTGCACGTATTGCCAAGGTGTATCTGGATCACCCGCCATGAGCTGCTGATAAGGAAGCACAAGATCGATTTCGTCCGCGCCATCAGCGATTGCTGAATGAGTTTGTGCAAGGACCTGTTGGAGTTTTTGCTCTCCAGATGGGAAGTTGGTCACCGTTGCTACTTTTATCTGCGACCACTCACGCTTTTCCAACTCTTCTTTTACTAACGTCACAAACTGCGGATACACACAAATCGCCGCTGGTAGTCCTATATCAGGGTTAATGCTATTCAATAACGCGAGAATACTTGCCGGCGTATCGTCCTCTTTCAACGAGGTCAAATCCATTAAACTCAGCGACAACCGAGCATCAGATTGTAAAGTCATTACTGTGTTCCTTTTCACTCTATGTAATAAGCCTAGTTAAATGCATACAGCAACACCAACAATAGGACAAATGTCCGCATACAATTACCTCTCGGACGCTGTTTCTTCTATTGTTCATAAAATGAATATCTCATAACCAAACACTATAATCATAAAATCACGGTAAAATACTGGCTAACTATATGAAATAAAAAGAAACCAAGGTTTAACCACTTTTTTTATAACTTTTGGTTATATGGAGTCGGTTTAAATTATTTTTTCCCACATTTGCAACTCTATATGCTGCGCCCTATTACTAATATCAATCAATATTGATATTAACCGTCGTGATGTTTAGCAGAGGTTATCGTGCAATACTTGCCAATTTTTACCAAACTAGAAAATAAACCTGTATTAATTGTAGGTGGTGGTGAGGTTGCGCTGAGAAAGTGCCGCGCCTTTTTAAAAGCCAACGCAGCAGTCACTTTGGTTTCACCTGAGTTTTGCGCTGAGCTTTTATCACTAGCTGCGGATTCAAGCGTTGCACTTCGACATAAGCCGTTTGATGCATCAGACTTAAACAATGCTATGTTAGTCGTTGCGGCAACGGATATTGAAGCAGTAAATGCAGAGGTGGCAGAGCTTGCTGAAGCTCGCAACCTTTTCGTTAACGTGGTCGACGACCAACCAAAGTGCAATTTTATTTTCCCTTCAATCGTGGATAGAAACCCTATAACGATTGCCATATCCAGTGCTGGAACTGCGCCCGTCCTTGCAAGACGATTACGAGAAAAGTTAGAAACCCTTATTCCACAGCATATTGGTCCGCTGGCAACGCTTGTCGGTCAATTCAGACATAAAGTGAAAGCGCGTTTTAAACACTTTGCTGACCGCCGTCAGTTTTGGGAATCCGTCTTTGATTCAAATGTGGTAAGTGAAGTACAAGCTGGTAACAATGAAAATGCACAAATTCAGCTTGAAGTCATGCTGAAACACACCCCCTCCCCTGAAGGCGAGGTTTATGTCGTCGGTGCAGGTCCTGGCGACCCAGAGCTACTGACACTTAAGGCATTACAACTAATGCAGCAAGCCGATGTTGTGGTTTATGACTACCTGGTATCTGACGAAATCATGGAGCTTGTGCGCCGTGACGCTGATTTAATCTGCGTAGGAAAAAAAGCCGGTAATCATAGTGTTAAGCAAGAACACACCAACAAGATTTTGGTTGATTTAGCCAAACAAGGTAAAAAGGTTTGTAGAATAAAAGGCGGCGACCCATTTATTTACGGTCGCGGTGGCGAAGAAGTCCAAGTATTGGCCGAAAATAACGTGAAATATCAAATTGTTCCGGGTATTACGGCTGCTGCAGGGTGTAGCGCGTACGCTGGTATTCCATTAACTCATAGAGATCATGCTCAAGCTATTCAATTTGTGACAGGGCATTGCAAGCAAGATGGACAAGAACTCGACTGGGAAGGCTTAGCTAAGGCGAATCAAACGCTTGCTGTATACATGGGAGTGATTAAATCGCCGCATATTCAGGCGCAACTACTCGAACATGGTCGCTCGCCGAATACACCTGTAGCAATTGTTGAGAATGGCACGCGCAAATCTCAACGTGTCGTAAGAACACAATTAGATCAACTTGCACAGACCATTACTACGCATGATATTCAGTCACCAGCACTATTGATTATTGGTGAAGTAGCAGCATTACATGAGCAATTAGCTTGGTTTAATAAGAACAATCAAATCAGTAGCTTTGCTCAACCCATTACGCAAGTGGCGTAATTAAAGTACAAGATAGTTAAATTTATAAGTAGGACATTAATCATGGCTTTAACCCATCTCCAGCAACTCGAAGCTGAGAGCATAAAGATCATCCGAGAGGTTGCCGCAGAGTTTGAAAACCCGGTAATGCTGTACTCGATTGGTAAAGACTCGTCGGTACTGCTTCATCTTGCTCGTAAGGCTTTCTACCCTGCGAAGATCCCTTTTCCTCTACTCCATGTTGATACCAATTGGAAATTTAGAGAAATGA
Organism: Pseudoalteromonas sp. Isolate6; assembly: GCF_022398435.1. Taxonomy (NCBI): domain Bacteria; kingdom Pseudomonadati; phylum Pseudomonadota; class Gammaproteobacteria; order Alteromonadales; family Pseudoalteromonadaceae; genus Pseudoalteromonas; species Pseudoalteromonas sp. Isolate6. Next base: position 21,279 of record NZ_JAKEVK010000020.1, read on the forward strand.
TCGAGTTTCGCGATAGATTAGCAAAAGAGTACGGATTTGAATTGCTTGTGCACAAAAATCCAGAAGGACTAGAGATGAACATCAGTCCATTTGTTCATGGTTCATCTAAGCATACCGATATCATGAAAACACAAGGCCTGAAGCAAGCGCTAGATCAATATGGCTTTGATGCGGCCTTTGGTGGTGCACGCCGTGATGAGGAAAAATCTCGTGCAAAAGAACGGGTTTATTCATTTAGAGATAAACACCATCGCTGGGATCCTAAAAACCAGCGTCCGGAGTTATGGAATACGTATAACGGTCAAGTGAACCCTGGTGAAAGCATTCGTGTTTTCCCATTATCAAACTGGACTGAACTCGACATTTGGCAATATATCTACCAAGAAAACATTGAAATAGTGCCACTTTACCTCTCTAAGCCAAGACCAGTTGTCGAGCGTAACGGAACGTTAATCATGGTCGATGATGACCGTATGCCGCTTGCTGAAGGTGAAGTGCCTGAAATGAAATCTGTACGCTTCAGAACGCTTGGCTGTTACCCACTAACGGGGGCAGTTGAATCAGAGGCTGATACGCTTACCGGAATTATCGAAGAAATGTTGTTATCTACGTCGTCAGAACGTGAAGGTCGAGTGATTGATCATGACTCATCAGGATCAATGGAGAAGAAAAAGCGCGAGGGGTATTTCTAATGTCAACAGCAAATGAAGTGAAAGAATTAGGCATTGAAACCTACTTAGCACGTCAGCAAGACAAGAGCTTGTTGCGCATGATGACCTGCGGCAGCGTAGATGACGGTAAATCAACGCTGATCGGCCGTTTACTGCACGATAGTCATCAAATCTATGAAGACCAGTTAGCTGCGCTACACAAAGACAATGAAAAAGTCGGCAATGCGGGTGAAGATCTAGATTTAGCGTTACTTGTTGATGGCTTACAAGCGGAGCGTGAGCAAGGTATTACTATTGATGTGGCTTACCGCTATTTCTCAACTGCGAAGCGTAAATTTATTATTGCCGATACGCCGGGACACGAGCAATACACACGTAATATGGTAACAGGTGCTTCGACCAGCGATTTGGCGATTATCCTTGTCGATGCCCGTTATGGTGTACAAGTTCAGACTAAACGCCATAGTTTTATCTGTGATTCACTGGGTATCAGACAGTTCGTTGTCGCGATAAACAAGATGGATATTGTCGACTTTGATGAAGCCGTATTTGAGCGCATAAAAGCTGATTATTTGAAGTTTGCTGAGCAACTGAACGTACGAGATATTCGCTTTGTGCCAATGTCAGCACTTAAAGGCGACAATGTTGTAAACCGCTCAGAAAAAACACCTTATTATCAAGACAAACCATTGCTGGAACTGCTGGAAGATTCTCCTGCAGCAGAGCCTAATCATGGTTTTGAAGCGCGATTCCCGGTGCAATATGTAGTGCGTCCTAACCTAGATTTTCGTGGTTTCCAAGGCACATTAACCTCTGGTAGCTTAAGCGTTGGCCAAGCGGTTAAAGTATTGCCATCAGGTAAGACTTCAACCATCAAAGAACTCGTGACTTTTGATGGCAATCTAACCCAAGTGGAAACCGGGCAAGCATTCACTATCACATTAGCAGACGAAGTCGATGTGAGTCGTGGTGATGTGATTGTGCCTGCTGAGTCCACTGCTCAGGTGACGAACCAGATCACGGCTAAGCTGGTATGGATGCACGAAACACCACTGCAGTTAGGTAAAAGTTATAACCTTAAATTGGGTAGCAAGAAAACTGCGGCAATCGTGAAAAATATCGAGCACACTATCGATGTGAATACACTTGAGCATGGCCAAGCCGATTCATTGTCATTAAATGAAATTGCTATCGTAACCATCGAGCTGACAGAAAATGTCGTTGCGGATGAGTATTTAAATAATCGTGAAACCGGCTCGTTTATCCTAATTGATCGCCTATCTAACCTAACCATAGGTGCAGGTATGGTGGAAACGGTTCAAGCAGCAACAGCAACGTCCTCAAGTCAGTTTAGTGAATTTGAGATTGAGTTTAATGCATTAGTTCGCAAGCACTTCCCTCATTGGCAAGCGCTTGATATTTCGAAGTTAAAATAATGCAATTTAGCCTGTTAGTCGAGGTATGACGTCATTATGGAACAAGTCATTTTAACAGGCATTATGCTAGCGTTAGTCGTGTGTCTTTTTGCCACACGCATTAACGCTGCATGGCTATTCACAGGCGCAATCGCCACCAGTTATTTGACTGGCCTCATCGATCTTGAATCGATGCTGGTGAATTATGCGAATCCTTCTTTAATCACGCTTGTACTACTTATCCTAGTTTCTATTGCGATTGAAAAAACAACCTTAGTCAAAAAACTCGCTCACTCAATGGCGCAAGGTAGTCTCGCAAAAGCGGTGATTAAATTGGGTTTATCCACCGCCTTTTTGTCTTCTTTTACCAATAACACGGCGGTGGTTGCTTCGCTGATCACCACCGTTAAAGAGAGCAAAACACACGCGCCTTCTAAGCTGCTATTGCCGCTTTCTTATACCGCTATTTTAGGTGGTACGTTAACGCTGATAGGTACTTCTACCAATCTTATTGTTAATGGCTTTGCCGTAGAAGCTGGGATGGCGCCGCTGGGTTTTTTTGACTTTACCTTAGTAGGTCTCGCCGTCCTGAGTGTTGGTTTATTGACCATCACGATTATGCTCAAATATTTGCCCGACAACGGCAAAAATAATGATGAGGTCGTGCCGTTTTATTTAGAAGGGAAAGTTGAGCCAAGCTCGAAGCTAGTTGGCCGCACGGTTGAAGAAAACGGCCTGCGCGACCTCAAAGACTTATTTCTTGCTGAAATCATTCGTGGTGAACGACGGATCTGCGCCGTTACGCCACAACAAGAAATTCTTGCTAGTGATGTTCTGCTATTTGTGGGTGACATCAATTCAGTGCCACTGTTACAGCGTTTCGATGGATTAAAGATAGTCCATGATAAACACGAGAAAGATGTTGAGCACTTGGTGGAAGTGGTCGTCAGTCAGTCTTCGCGCTTTCTTGGCAAAACCATTAAAGAGATCCGCTTTAGGGAGCAGTTTCATGCCGCTATTATTGCAATACGTCGTGGTCATGACCGCCTACAAGGTGGGATCGGTCAGGTCGAATTACAAGCAGGCGACTCTTTAATACTTGCCCCAAGCAGCGATTTTTATGCACTCCCCAATCTCAAACGCGAATTTGTGTATATCTCGGGCCTAGATTTACAAACACATCTATCTCGCAATAAGTCCAACACGGTACTTGCGAGTTTTGCGACAGTGGTTGGCCTTAGTATCTTTGGGGTTGTGCCGCTGGTAAAAGGGTTGATTGTGTTACTCGCCGCCCTTGTGGTGCTCGGCACAATTAAAGTCCCAGAGATGAAACGCCGCTTTCCTATTGAGCTTGTCGCTATTGTTGGCAGTGCGATAGGACTAGCTAAGTTAATGATTGAAACCGGACTGGCAGCCGAGATTTCTTCAAGCTTATTGTGGTTGTTAGGGGATTTTGGTCCTTACGGTGCATTTATCGCCATTTTTGTGATGACCGTGATATTTACCGAGCTCATCACTAACAATGCCGCGGCAGCACTTTCATTCCCGGTGGCTTATGCGCTAGCAAGTGGTTTTGGTGTAAACCCACTGCCATTTGTAATGGCGGTAGCCTTTGGCGCATCCGCGAGCTTTATCTCACCTTTTGGCTATCAAACTAACCTCATGGTGTATAGCGCAGGCAACTATCGAATTCGTGATTACGTCACCATGGGACTGCCCTTATCATTGATTTATTCAGCGACGGTACTGACTGTTATTCCACTTGTCTTTCCATTTTCATAGAGCAAAGTATGGACGAAAATATTGTTTGGCATAACTATGCCGTAGATAAAACAAAACGTAGCGAATTAAAAGGTCATAAGCCTTGCGTGCTGTGGTTTACAGGCTTTTCAGGCTCAGGTAAAAGCACCGTGGCCAATGCACTTGAACATGCATTGCAAGCAAAAGGCATACATACCTACCTCCTTGATGGGGATAATGTCAGGCATGGACTGTGTAAAGACTTAGGGTTCAGTGATGAAGACCGCGTCGAAAACATTCGTCGAGTGGGTGAACTCAGCAAACTCATGGTCGATGCGGGACTCATGGTACTCACTGCTTTTATCTCTCCTTTTCAAGCAGAACGAGACATGGTACGTAACTTAGTCGCAAGCGGCGAGTTTATTGAAGTATACCTAGATACGCCGCTTGCAATTTGCGAGCAACGAGACCCTAAAGGTTTGTATAAAAAAGCGCGTGCTGGAGAAATAAAACATTTTACTGGCATAGATTCGGCGTATGAGCCCCCAATTAGTCCAGAAATATGTTTAAATACTTCCGAGCAGTCGCTGGAAGAATCTGTCCAGCAGCTAATACACTATCTACTGTCAAAAAATTTAATAGGGTAAGTCATGAATCATACGGATCTGCTGGAAGAAGTATTAAATCTAAGTATTCGCGCTGGTGAAGCGATTATGGAGATTTATGCCAAGGACTTTAATGTTGAGTATAAAGAAGATGAAAGTCCCGTCACTGAGGCAGATCTCGCTGCACATAAAATTATTGTTGCAGGCCTTAAAACCCTCACTCCCGAAATGCCGATATTAAGTGAAGAAAGCGCGGGAATAGATTGGCAAGAACGCCAACAATGGCAAGAATATTGGCTGGTTGATCCCATTGACGGCACCAAGGAATTCATCAAGAAAAATGGCGAATTTACAGTAAATATTGCACTTATCAATAACGGCGAACCTATTCTCGGTGTTGTTCATGCTCCAGCACTAAATGAGAGCTACCTTGCAGAAAAAAGTATTGGCGCGTTCAAGCAAACGGGTGAAGCTCGCATAGAACTAAAAGTCACAACAAAGCCCAATCAAGGATTAATTAAGGTGGTCGGCTCGCGCTCACACCCTTCACCAGATTTAGCTGAGTACCTTACCCGTTTCGAGCAAGTCGACATGGTGCCTAAAGGTAGCTCACTCAAGTTATGTTTAGTGGCAGAAAGTAAAGCCGATGTTTATCCTCGCCTTGGCCCGACTTCAGAGTGGGACACCGGAGCCGGACACGCAGTGGCAAGTATCGCAGGGGCAAAGGTCAGCCAAGTGAATGGCGAGCCTCTGTGCTACAATCAAAAAGCCGAGTATCTTAACCCCTATTTTGTAGTTTCTAGGTTGGAAGACTAAACGAGACGGTTTTAATAGCTTAAGCTAGTTCACGTAAGACCAGTCGAACTAACGTTCGACTGGTTTGTTGGCTGCGCGAGTTAGAACTTTATCGTATACGCTTTTTAAAACCGCTCTTGGTATTTCAAGCAAAAATACCTCCTTTACGAGCTGCTCCAGCTGGGAAAAGCTCTCTACTGCTGTTTCAGTAACGCTGCCATCGCATTCATGCCATTCAAAATAGCTCTGATTGCGCAGCAAATAGCGATGGCAATCTGTAATTCGAGAAACCACTAGGTTATTCACAAACGCTGCTTCAGGGTGTTGATGGGAATAAAAGTGTGCCACTTCACAATCGGATTCGAACACCTCAGCAAGGTCGACATGATAAAGAGTGAGCGGTGCTTCTCCCTCCTCTAACAAAGTCACTTTGACTGTGTCTGCTGTTTTTTGTACCTGATAAGTCTGCTGACCCTGGATAGTTAAGGCCTGATTGATGTTAATTGGTGCCCGAGGAGATTTCACACCAAAGCCAACATCTACAAGATATTGCTCACCATCTAGCTCTAATAGTGTGATGCGGTGAGAACGAGGGTTGGTTAAACTACCATTCAACATGACTCTTCCCAACACAGGCCTTACATTGAAACCAAGCTGTTGTAGTGCAAGAAATGCTACCTTATTGTGCTCAAAGCAATATCCACCTTGCTTGCCACTTACCAAACGCTCAAAAAGCGGCTGTTCATCAAGGAGTAAGCGCTCTCCGTACATGGCATTGATACTAGAAAAAGAAAAATGAGATTGATGCTTTTGTTGCAGCTCAGTAACAAGCGTAAGCCCCTCTGAACATTGCAAATTCAAACTTTCAAGATATTGATTAATTTTTACTTTTAAATCCATGACTAGCTCCTTAAGTTGATAAGCTTAGGTTAAAACCTCAACCCGACTTTAGGTCAATAGATTATTTTAAAATAATTTTTGGCACTCAAAATGAACCTTAAGTTTAACGTAGCTCAACAAAGCTAAGCATCATTTTTTATTCGCTTTAAGCCTATCAACTGGGCGACTGTAAGCTAACCAAATAATTGATGAACTTCAGCCTTACCTCGAGCCAAACGTTTAGCATTCGCAACACCGAGCGGCTTTGACATAAAATAGCCTTGAGTTTGATGACAATAAAGCCTTGATAACGCATCAAGCTGTGCTGCCGTTTCAATACCTTCGGCTGTCACTACAAGGTTAAAGCTGTTCGCAATGGCACAAATCGCTTCGATCAGTTGCGTCGCCTTACCGCCCTGTTCAATACCTGACATAAATGCCCTATCTATTTTAACGCCATCCACTGGAAGATGATTTAGTCGTGCAAGGCTGCTATAGCCGGTACCAAAGTCATCAATATAAATACCAAATCCCGCTTGATGCAGCTGCTCAAGCGGCCCAATAAGCATATTTTCCTCTGCCATCATAGCGGACTCCGTAAGTTCAAGCTTGATCTGTTCCATCGCAATTCCCTCATCTTTACAACGAGACATTAACCAAGCAGCAAACTCAGGCGATTGGAGCTGCAGTGGAGAAACATTGACAGCTATAAAAAGCATACTGTCCCCTACTTCATTCATAAAACTTAGCGCCTGATCAAACACCCAACGACCAAGCTCCGAAATCTTCGCACATTGTTCTGCAATAGGAATAAATTCCGCGGGACTCACTTCTCCAAGCGTTGGGCTATTCCAACGTAACAGAGCTTCAAATCCTTTTAGATTCTGCCCTTGCTGACAATAGACGGGTTGCAAGTTCAGGCTTAATTCACGTGACATTACCATTGCTTGAAGTGCTTGCTCAATCTGGATTTTTCGACCAGCCTCACAAGCGATTGCATTAGTGAATACATGGTAGGTATTCTTGCCTCGCTTCTTCGCCTCATACATAGCAATATCAGCATCATGTAGTAGTTTCTCAGCATCGTAATTTAGACACGGAACGGTAAAGTGACGTACACCGACACTACCGCTCACAGAATGACTATTGCCCTGGTACAAAAATGGTGCTCGGATCCGCGCAAGAATATCTTCTAATACTCCCTCTATTGGTTGAGGTAGATGTTCATCGTAAATAAGGACGGCGAATTCATCTCCACCAAGTCTAGCAATATCTGCAAAGCTACTAAGCAGCGTGCGCATTCGCGTTGCAAACTCGATAAGTAGCTTATCGCCTGCTTGATGGCCCAAAGTATCGTTTATGAGTTTAAAGCGGTCTAAATCTATATACAGCAGGGTAAATTTTGCGTTTCTACGCTCACGGAGCTTATCAACCAAAGGCACAAAACTTTGGCGATTTAGCAGATCGGTCAAGCTGTCATGTTGCGCTTTATAGTGTAATTGTTCTTGGAATAGTTTCGCCTGAGTTATGTCCGTCACTCTCCCCTCGTATAGGCAACTATCTGGTTGATGCAACCAATTCCCAGAATGTCTAAGCCAGATGTGCTCCCCAGACTCAGCCTTTGCCAGCCACTCCATTTCTTGGTGAGCTCGCTTCATAGCAACAATCTGGTTCCACTGCTCATGACACTCAGGATCTTGCATAAGCACAGCAAAGTTCGTATCAGGCGAAGGAATGCGCCCAGCAAAAAGCAACTGATTGAATGCAGGGTTAGAGTCAATAATATGGCCATGACGATTTAGTACAAACAAACCTTCATGACTATTAAAAAACAAACTTTTATATTTACGCTCTGCAGCGACCTGTTGCTGCAAAGCCCCCAATCGCTTATTAGATTCAATTTGTAATCTGTGGTTCGACACCTCGAGGCTTTTGGTTCTTTCAATCACTAAACTATTGACAGTTTCATTCCGGTTTTTCAGTTGTCTTAGCTGGAGCCACACCAATAAAATACATGCAGCCAAAATAGCTAAAAAGAGTACAATCAGCACACTATGATTATTTAACCAACTTGGATGTAAACACGCCTCATCATACAACTGCATAGTAATAGACAAACCATAAAAATTAATGGTGTGTACCGCACTTGGCGTTAAGCTATTAAGGTCAAAACGTTTCTGCCAATCGGAGCTATAAATAATTTCATTTTTTGAAGAGACCAATATGTGTTGCTTGCGCTGTTGGTAGAGTTGCCCAAATAATGAATCTAGCAACATTGGCAGCTCGAAGCTTAACCCTAATAACGTCTTAAGCTCTCCAAGTCGAGGCTGCTCTATCAAGACACTGAGTTTTTGTCTATCTGGCCAGACATAAGTTGTTAGGTCATTCTCATCTCGCTCTGCAAAAATATCTTGTGCGAGTACACGCGCTTGCCCAACCGTTTGGCCAACTTCAGACACAGGTGCAGCGCGGGTAACCACCAACCACTGTTCAGCCTGTTCCTCTACTTCGCGTCTGACTTTAAAGTCAAAATAACCCCTTTCTCGCTGCACTTTTTCTAAAATAGAGAATTGATCTGGTGAAACCGCCGCGTATGTCTCCATACTCAACCCTAAGTTCGCCGTGGTAAGCTGTGATTGTGCTATCTCGTAAAAGTCAGCATCTTGGTGGGTGTTAAGGTAGGCATCTATCGAATACAGTAGGTGGGCAACGTGCTGCAACTTACCATCTAACAAGTATTCTAAGCGTGTTAATTCTTGTGCCCTTTTACTATCGGACTGATTTTGATAGTAAACATTCACTATCACCCCGACATAAATTAATGTAGCAAATAATAATAATAGCCATAATGCAGGGAAAGCGCGCTTAAAAAGCACTCGAGCTTTAGTGAGCCTGGCGCTTGTAAAAATACGTCGTTTAAGTCTGGACATCTTCATTGAACATTGTATGCTACACCCATTCGATAATAATTCTTATTTGCAATGAATAAAAGTAAACTTTTCCTTTTTTTGCTCTTTTGGGTACATTTTGGTCAAGCGGTTGCGAAGCAGCCCCACACCTCGCAAGTAAACGTCTATTCATTTAGAAAATATGAATTAATTCAACCTGTCCTTAAGGCATTTGAAAAAGAGACTGGGATCACCGTAAACCTAGTAAATGGTAAATCAGCACAACTGCTTGAGCGTCTCAAAAGCGATGGTGCCCACTCAAAGGCCGATGTGTTACTCACCTCCGATCTTATTCAGTTGCATGATTACAAAACACTACTGCGGCCTATCGACAAGATCACAAATTGGCAAGCAGTAAATCATGAACTCAAGGATGATGATAAGCGTTGGATCAGCGTTTCTATAAGGACACGCGCATTATTCCGTAAAAAAGGCGTTTCTACCCCCTTGCCAGAACACTTTTCAGATTTAGATAAAGCACTTTATAAGGGTAAATTTTGCATTCGCCAGTGGTCTCATAGTTATAACTTGACGTTAGCATCGAGCCTCTATGCTTCTTCACATAACAATGACTCCGCATGGCTCAGCCAAGCCAATGCGCTATTAGCAAAGCGCCCTGTTGGAGGAGATAGAGATCAACTGCGAGCGCTTGCACAAGGCCAATGCGAATTCGCGTTGGCAAATCACTACTACTGGAGCATGATGCAGCACTCCGAAAATAAGCGCGACAAGGCCCTTGCCGAACAGCTAGAAATCCACTTTCTGAAAATGCACTCGGGAAAAACGCCTATTTCTACCACGACAGTTGCTATAGCAAAGCACTCACCCAATGCACACAATGCCGAGCTATTTATTGATTTCTTGCTGAAACCGAGTACTCAGTCCATGTATGCTAATTTACTTCATGAATACCCTGTGATTCAGAGCTCGAACACAGCTCCTGCTCCATTTCTTCCCGCCATGCAACAGGTGAAGCTTGGCCTGCAGCAAGTCTCACGAGCCCAGCGAGCCATTAACTCACTCAGCAAAGATCACTTGTAAGTCACAGTTAAATACTGGCACAGGTCCATCGAAAAGCTGCTGCCGGGTAAATGTTTTTGCAGGCTTCGGCCCGTGCAGTGTCTGTACTATATGTTCTCGCTCGGAATACACTTGCTGGTAAGGATGTTGTTCGGGCTTCTCACGCCACGTGAGCGTGAGATATTTACTTTTATAAGTCCAACGCCCCCGATACTCAGTGCCAACTTGCTGCCAATGACCACTAGATTTCAGCTGCAATTGGATAGAATCGTCTTTGCATTGGTGGGCAAATAATAGATCTGGCAATGCTTGAACAGCTCTGTTTTGCACCAAATACAATCCTGCATTATTTGGAGTATAGCGATGCCTTTGCATATTAAATTCAGAGATTGTCAGCGAATCAAAACCAATCTCTCTAACCACATATTCAATCTCCCTATGCCACTTGTCACCTGAAGTCATCGGTGGAATATTCAAGCGTGCATCTTCATATTGTTGAGGTACGGGAAGCTCTGTAAAACGATAATGAATATCTCGCTCTTCTAAAGCTTTAACTAGATCCGCTCTGGTACTGTCATCAAGACCAGACTCAAAAATATGTAGAGTTTGGATGCTACAACCACTCAATAGTAAAGCGGCCATTGCGAAGATACGTTGCATTGTCATCCTTGGTGTTATGCCTCGGTTTGAAATGCACCTAATCTAGGTAGTGCATTTCAACCTCAGTCTTATTAATACCTTAGATTAACACCTAGATAGCCAATTTTGAACAGATGATTTAGGATAGAGAATGTCTTTAAACAATCGATGCTGTTGATGACGTAGGTGCTGTTCCTGACTTGGCAGTCCCGCTTGCACCTGACTATGATGCTCATTGAATCGAGAGATGACCGAAAGCTTATCCTTGGCTTGCGTAAGAGACTCATTGACATAGTGACGTACATCATCCGCGGTCATTAGATCAGTCTTATCTACGTTCATAAGCTCTTTTCTTAATGCTGTGCGAATACCCATCGTTGCCTCCATATAATACTGATAAAAACAAATCGCGTGGTCGGCGTGCAAGATACACACCAAATGCTTCAGTAATGTTAAAGACCTCAGATTTAACGAAAAAGTTTCGTCATTCATCGCAGTAATTTTATATACTGTCGTATAAGACAATGAGGCACTGGTCGTGTTAAGTAAATACGGCATGTTGAGGTTAATTAAATGCAAGATGGGTTTATTGAAATTGAGCTTGAAGAAGAGCCAATAGAATTATGTAACCTTTTGAAAGTACTGGACTTAGCAGAAACTGGTGGACATGCTAAGTTACTGATCACTGAAGGTTATGTAGCAGTCAACGATGAAATATGTACGCAAAAGCGTAAAAAGATTTATTCAGGCGATATTCTGCATTTTGATGGTGATGAATTTCATTTAACCTTAGCACCTGATGCAACGCCACAACCCCGTGCGGTAGCCACACCACGCGCCGAAACGGCACCAAAATCAAGTAAGAAAAAACGACAAAAGTCAGGAAAATCTTACACACAAGTAGACAAAAATACAGGTCGAAAGCCCATTTCCTTTGGCTGATAATTCCACACGCTGACACACTTAATAACAAAAAGGCTCACCTTTTTAGTGCACTGATACCCCGCTAAAGTGCACTTCCCCCTTGAAAAAGTACTCAATCAACACTAGGACTATAAGAAGTATAAAAAAGCAGCAAATCTGCAACTGGTACATTCTATGCACCATGTTTTGCATTTTTAGAACCAAACCAATTCGCTTAATTTGATGCTCTACTTCCCTATTAACATAGAGCAAACCTTAAGTGCAGTTGGTATAAGGAAAGGGTCAAGCATGAATAACTCATATAACACCCTGACTCAGCTTACCGTCGGCGAACGTCAGGTCCATATTCACTCACTTCCAGCTTTAAGCGACAGAGCAAGAAGATTACCGTTTTCGCTTAAAATTTTATTAGAGAATTTACTGCGTCATGAAGATGGCAAAAACGTGACTGCTCAAGACATCGATGCCTTACTCAACTGGAAACCGGAAGATAAACCCAGTAAAGAAGTTGCTTTTACGCCTGCGCGCGTTGTGATGCAAGACTTTACAGGCGTACCGGCCATCGTGGATCTTGCAGCAATGCGTGATGCTATGGCTAAACTCGGCGGAGATCCAAACAAAATCAACCCCTTATCACCCGCTGAAATGGTCATAGACCACTCAGTACAAGTAGACGAATATGGCCACGATGGTGCCTTTGATCTTAATGCTAAGTTAGAGTACCAACGCAATAAAGAGCGCTATGAGTTTTTGCGCTGGGGGCAAGGCGCGTTTGACAATCTAAAAGTGGTGCCACCCGCAACTGGGATCGTGCACCAAGTCAACCTAGAGTATTTAGCACGTGTGGTATTTGAAAAAGAAATCGACGGTATGCCATTCGCTTACCCTGATACATTAGTAGGAACTGACTCTCATACAACAATGATCAATGGCCTTGGTATTTTGGGTTGGGGCGTAGGTGGCATTGAGGCCGAAGCCGCTATGCTTGGTCAGCCAATTTCACTGCTCATTCCTCAGGTCGTTGGTTTTAAACTTGAAGGGCAGTTGCCTGAAGGTACAACCGCAACAGACTTGGTACTCACCGTGACACAAATGCTACGTGAACATGGCGTAGTGGGTAAGTTTGTCGAATTCTTTGGTGATGGTTTAGCAGACTTACCACTTGCTGATCGTGCTACCATCGCCAATATGGCTCCTGAATATGGGGCAACCTGCGGTATTTTCCCCATTGATAACGAAACCCTGGAATATCTGCGATTAACTAATCGTGATGAAGAAAAAATTGCACTGATAGAAGGTTATGCTAAGCATCAAGGTATGTGGCGAGAACCCGGTGATGAACCACTTTACACCGACGTACTGACACTAGACTTAGCGACAGTGGTTCCGAGCCTTGCAGGTCCAAAGCGCCCACAAGATAGAATTCCTCTCAATGACGCAGGCAAAACAATTCAAGCCCATTTAGGTGAATTCCAGCATGAACGCAGTGAAAAAAATGCCGTGTCAGATCAAGATGAAGCTCGCACTGTTGGTGAAGGCGGAACTTCTCGGGTTGCTCAAAATGAGCCCGCAACACTTGGCGTTGGTAAGGTTAAATTTAAAGAGCAAGAGTTTGAATTAGTCGATGGTGCCTGTGTTATTGCCGCTATCACAAGTTGCACAAACACTTCTAACCCAAGTGTTATTCTTGCCGCGGGTCTTGTGGCACAAAAAGCAAAGGCGCTTGGTTTGAAACCTAAGCCTTGGGTGAAAACCTCATTGGCTCCAGGCTCAAAAGTAGTTACCGATTACCTAGAGCAAGCTGACCTTTTAGAACCGCTTGCTGAACTCGGCTTTGACTTAGTCGGCTATGGTTGTACGACTTGTATCGGCAACTCAGGCCCTTTACCAAAAGAAATTAACGAAGCCATCGTTAAACACCAGCTAGTCGTCAGTTCCATTTTATCAGGAAACCGTAACTTTGAGGGGCGGATCCACCAAGATGTAAAAATGAACTTCCTTGCGTCGCCGCCACTTGTCGTTGCCTATGCACTTGCAGGTCGCACTGATATCGATGTCTATAATGAGCCACTGTGCCAAACCGATCATGGACAGGATGTATTCTTAAAAGACATATGGCCATCGGTCTCTGAAGTCAGTGAACTTGTATCTCAGACTGTCACACAAGCCATGTTTGAGAAGAACTATGCTGACGTTTACCAAGGCGACCAACATTGGCAACAAATCGCGGTAAATCAGAGCGAGCGCTATGATTGGCAAGATAGCTCCACTTATATTCGAAAAGCCCCTTTCTTTGATGATATGAGTAAAGAGCCACCTGGGATCCCCAGTATCAAAGGCGCACGCTGCCTCGCCAAATTAGGCGACTCTGTAACGACTGACCACATTTCTCCAGCAGGTAATATTAAAGCCTCGGCACCAGCAGGGGAGTATTTGCAAGCACAAGGAGTAAAGCAAGCTGACTTTAATTCTTATGGTTCGCGTCGTGGTAACCACGAAGTTATGATGCGGGGTACATTCGCAAATGTACGCTTACGCAATCAATTGGCTCCAGGTACCGAAGGTGGTATTACCCGCCTATTACCCGAGGGCGAACTTATGAGTATTTTCGATGCTGCGGAGCAGTACCAACAGCGTAATACGCCACTCGTAGTGCTCGCTGGTAGTGAATACGGTACAGGTTCATCACGGGATTGGGCTGCTAAAGGGTCTTTACTACTTGGTATTAAAGCTGTACTTGCTAAAAGCTATGAACGAATTCACCGTTCTAACCTCATCGGTATGGGGGTACTACCACTGCAGTTTAAATCAGGTGATGGCCACGAGGAACTAGAATTAACAGGTGAAGAAGAGTTCGAAATTGAAGGAATATACGATACATCAACCGAAGTAATAGTCACTGCAACTAATGCGGATGGCAAAGAAGTCAAGTTTTCGGCGGATATCAGGATCGATACCCCCAAAGAGTGGGAGTACTACCAACATGGCGGCATTTTGCAGTATGTATTGAGACAAATGCTTAATTAACCCAACAACATTTAAGGGAGCATAGCGCCGAAGTTGAAAGTCCGCGCTATGCTCTACTTTTATTTCTAGCCTCACAAAAGTTTTTCACTGTTTTCAATCTTGTTACGGTGAAGCAGTACAACCTTAAGTATCAAAGCCGTCCAGTAAAAATAAGTGTAACAGTGTTGAGATCGGCATCGTTTAGATCCGATCCCAAGCCAAATCGCAACGCTGTATGAGCGTTAAACCAGTACTCTGTTTGCAGCTCAACAATAGACTCATTAAACTCTTCTTCTTGCAGCCTCGCTGACACCGCAACCTGCCAGTCTTTGGCAAAGTGATAACCAGCTTGCACTTGCCAAAAGTCCGTATCAGCCGCAACTTTTTGCATTTTCACATCCCATCCAACCCCATCCTCAATCTCGGTATACCTAAAAAAGGGAGCTAGTGCTGTTTCAGTGCTACGTTCATCTACACCAAAGCTATCAAACTCTGAGCGCTGACCGATCAATGTTAAACCTAACTGCATATTACGGCTCACAAAACGACCAACTTGTAACAGCGCAATAGTGTCTTTAGTAGAAGTGAAAAATGCTTCATCATCTCTAAATTGGGTTATATCTACCTCAACCCGCCAATGCCGCCCGATAAACAGCTCAGCATCAGCTTGGTACAGTTGCCAATCATCATTTGAGAACCCGCCAAAAGAGAAGTTATCACTTTTTTGTATATATCCCTGTAAGCTGTACGGTGTGCTATTATTTTCCAGAGTTGTCAGATAATGTTTATACTGAACTCCTAAGAATCCGTCCTCAATTTCTAAAAATTCACCAAAACCGATACTTACTTCATGTGAATTGGCTGCACTCACACCTGAATAAAGTAGCAAGCTAAGTATTGGAAGTACTTTCATGTTTTCCCCTTTTCGATAATGCAAAGATTGTAACGATGAGAAAAAATCGCCATAGTAAAAAAGTGTAAGCATATGTATATAAAAGGAGGACAAACATGTCCATATGGTTTAACCCAATTAGTCTTGAGCTATGTAAATCGTTAGAAGAGGGAGCGACGGGAAAAGGCACGCTCATGAAGACGCTAGGAATAGAAATCAGTGAAGTGGGTGACGACTATCTAGTTGCCACTATGCCAGCCATTCCTGAGCATCATAACCCAATGGGTATGGTTCATGGCGGCGCAAACGTCGCTTTGGCGGAGACTGTTGCAAGCTACGCAGCAAATTTTGTTGTAGATACCGAACAATTCTACTGCGTAGGGCAAGAAATAAATGCGAATCACTTAAAGGCATCAAGAACAGGAATACTCACAGCCGTAGCTAAGCCTGTACACCTAGGAAAACGTTCATCTGTGTGGGAAATCCGTATTACTAACAGTCGCAACGAACTATGCTGCATTTCCAGAATGACCGCCGCGGTTGTATCACGCTAAAACTTGATCTATCACAATTACAAAAAATCAAACCCACCTCACTATTATTGCAACACAAAGAATAGTGAGGTGGTAATGTGTCAACTCAAAAGCTTTGGCCTCTTCATACGCTCATCGTAGTGGGATTAATTTTAATTTTCACGGGCCACACCATGTTAACGAGCGACTGGTTGAACGATCTTGGTCCGAGTGGTTTTATTATTGGTGCGAGCTGTGTCGCGCTCGGTCTCATTTGCTCTTTACCGACTAAAATATATCTGACCATTTTGCTGATGCGTCGAGAGCGCCGCGATTAGCGCATACCAGCTTGATATTGGGACGGTTTTACTGCACCCTGAGCGTCTACGTTTATAAAGGTAATCAGTTTGTGGAAAAGGTCGACACCCTAATTATTGGCGCTGGCGTTGTAGGTTTAGCAATAGCGGCAAAGCTCAGCCATAGCCGCAGCGTTATTGTTATAGATAAAGAATCTCGCGTTGGTGAGCATACGAGTAGCCGAAATAGTGAAGTGATCCACGCAGGCATTTACTACCCCCATGGTAGTTTAAAACACCAGCTATGCGTTAGAGGGAAAGCGCTTCTTTATACACACTGTGAGCAGCTAAACATTCCCTATCAGCGACTCGGAAAATTCATTGTCGCGACAAACGACGAGGAAGCGCAAAGCCTAGAAAAAATTAAGACTCGTGCCCATACTAACTCTGTCACAGACATTGACTTTGCTTCATCCAAACTAATCAAGCAACAGCTTAGCTATTTGAAAATACATAGCGCACTATTCTCCCCCTCCACCGGTATTTTAGATAGTCACCAATTTATGTTGTCACTCATCGCTGAGATTGAAAGTAATGGGGGGATTGTCGCAACGCAAAGTGAGTTTATTCACGCACAGCAATTAGACAGTGATTTTATTGTTGCGATGCGCTGCAATGGCGAGCTGTTCGAAATGGGCTGCAGCCAGCTGATAAACAGCGCCGGACTGAACGCGCCAGATGTATTCAATAAAGTTACCGGTGATAGCGACAAAGCCTTCGCCTATTATTGTCGTGGCCGTTACTATCGCTATCAGGGCAAGCACCCTTTTCAACAGCTCATCTATCCTCTACCTAACACGCATGGATTGGGCGTACACGCGACATTAGATTTAGCTGGGCAACTTAAGTTTGGTCCTGATACCGACTATATTGAAAACATTGATTACCAATTTGATGATTCCGAAAAAGCGCACTTTGTCGCCGCAATAAAACGATACTGGCCAACTCTGGATGAGAGCAGACTAACAGCGGATTACACTGGAATAAGACCCAAGTTAAGCAAAGAAAAGCAAAGTGACTTTGTAATTCAGTTCGAGGCAGCACATGGAATATCAGGCTTTGTTAACTTAATGGCAATTGAGTCACCAGGATTGACTGCGAGTCTCGCCATTGCAGAATATATTGAACAACGACTTTAGCGCTGGTTTTCCTCCAGCGCCTTTTCAAGCTGTTTCTTTCTATCATCCATTAGCTGTTGGACGTTTTTCGCATCTTCCATCACCTGCTTTACCGCTTTTGGATTTAATGCCGTTGGTAATGCCGAAGCGGTTTCTTTACTTGCGACTTGCTCTGGTTGTTTATTCAAAATGCTAGTGTCTTCGGCTGCTACCACGGTAATTTTACGTTCGTCTAATTGGTAATGCTGCGACTCGCCGTTTGGGTTGGGTTTATCTGAGTAATGCCATTGTCCTTTGGCATCCTGCCAACGATACACTTGTAGCAAAGGTGTGGGCTGTTGAGTGTCGTCACTCACTAGTTCCTTAGTGTGTGTCTTCACTTTCTCAAGCGCTGTCACACCTTGATAGGTTAATTCTGTTACCTGCTGCTCAACCTTGTTGGTCAACGAATTTACACTTAACCATGGTTTTCCATCAGGGCGCTTCAATACAAATAAACTGGCTAACGCCACCAGCATTATCATAATCATCAAGTAACTTGCGGCTTTCATCTTCATACTCTGACTTTCCTTAGAGCCCATACTTTAACAGGATCTGCTTAAATTGCTCAGTTTTTTTGAAGTCGGTATAAAAGTGATTAAAGTCATCACACAATTTTTTCGCTCTTTGAGTGCGACCAAACTGCAATTGCAACGGCGCCACATCAGAAACCCCATGCACGCTGATCGTACTTTTGAATACTGGATATTTCAGCTGTAACCAACGCAGTGTTGGTTCGCCAACAATAGAGAAAGCGAGACCTTTGTCACTTCCTCCTGCAAGCACGGACAAGATATCAAATTCTGAGTAATAGTCTTTGCGCTGCAGCAAGTTATTATCAAAAGACAGCTCTAACTGAGGGTAGGTATAGCCAAATCGACCTAAAAATAAACGTTCATTTAAGCCATTTATATCAAATTTCCCACTCTCCTTGTGTGTAACAAATACATCTTCAACCGTATAAATTGGCTCACTCCAACACATTTGCATTGTGCCACGATACCAATGCTCAGACTCCATACGCACATCGACATTCCCTCGTTCAATTGCTATGGAAGAACGCTTTTCTGGATAAACTAGATAATGTGGTTGGTAGTGATATTGAGCCGAAAATAGCTCAAAAATATCGATCAGCACTCCCTGCTCTTGAGCATGCTCAATAATAAAAGGAGGATAATACTGAACTGCAAAATTGATAAACGTTTTGCTCTCTTCTGCTGCTTTAGCCTGCCCGAAAAAAAACAGAGCACAACTAAGTAACAGTCTTGTCTTGGGTAAGTAGATCAAAGCCACCTCCAAGACCTTGAACAAATAATAGACTAAGTATGACCGATCGCAGGGAATTTCCAAGTCAAAAAACCAGCCACACTCAAATCTGCTAAATGGACATTGGGGGTCTAAATACCATCACCATCAATATGCAGCCCACACTCACGATTCAAACCGAAGAAGCGTGTTTCTTCCTCTGTCATGCCGGGCTCAAGCTTACGGGTGGTGTGAACATCCCCCATAGAAACATAACCTTGTTCCCAGAGCGGGTGATAAGGTAAATCAAATTTTGTAAGATATTGATATACATCACGATTATGCCAGTCAATAATAGGGTAAAACTTGACCGTGCCGCGGCTGAGCTCAACGATTGGCTTATCCGCACGTGTTGAGGATTGTTGACGACGTAAGCCACTGAACCAAGTGCCAGCGCTAAGTTCACGCAACGCTTGAGTCATTGGCTCAACTTTATTCAGTGTATTGTATTTTTTAATACCCTCTTCGCCTTGCTCCCATAACTTACCATACACCGCTTCTTGCCAAGCCGGGCTCTGTTTAGCTCGATATACCTTAAGGTTGAGTGCCAAACGCTCTGACAGTGATTCAATAAATTGATACGTCTCAGGAAACAAATAACCTGTATCGGTAAGTACCACGGGAATATCAGGCTGCTGCTGGGTCAAAAGATGTAACATAACCGCAGCTTGAATACCGAAACTAGAAGACAAAAAGTGAGTATCCGGTAAGTTTTCCAGTGCCCAAGCCACTCTCTGCTCGGCAGTTTTATCACTCAGCAGGGCATTAGCATCCGCGAGTAGCATCTGCTGAGTTGCACTGTCCAGAGTCAATATTTGCTTAAAATCACTCATTTTCTCATCCAATGGGCAGCAGAGCTGCCCGTTCTAAATCAAGCGTGGAAATCAGTTTTTGACACTTTGACTTCCGCAACGATTTCTTTGCGGATGACATAGTCACCAAAACATTCGTCTTCGTTGCGCTCACTGACCCACTGACCAATCAACTCATCTAGCGCTGGCAGGAAGACGTCTTCACCAACATTCTCCAAATACAGCTTAGGAATGCGAGTACCGGCACGGTTACCACCTAAATACATATTGTATTTACCAGGACCTTTACCCACGAATCCAACCTCAGCTAGCATCGCTCGACCACAGCCGTTAGGGCAACCAACTACACGAAGGATAATATTCTCTTCAGCAACCTCATGCTTGGCGAGCAACTCTTCTACCTTTGTCACAAGCTCAGGTAAGTAACGCTCTGCCTCAGCCATCGCAAGTGGACACGTCGGTAACGATACACATGCCATTGAGTTCTTGCGCTGCTCTGAATGCTGGTTATCTATCAAACCATGCTCGTGGGCAATTTGTTCGATTTGCGCTTTATCTTCAGCCGCAACTCCCGCAATAATTAAATTTTGATTTGCAGTCATGCGGAAATCCCCTTTGTGGATTTCTGCAATTTTGCGACAACCTGTTTTTAGCGGTTTATCTGGGAAATCTAAAATACGGCCATTTTCGATAAACACCGTTAAGTGATGCTTACCATCAATACCTTCAACCCAACCAAAACGGTCACCACGGTGGGTGAATTCATAAGGACGGCTTGGCTCAAATTTCATACCGGCACGGTTTTCAACTTCCGCTTTAAACGCCTCAGTGCCAAATGTATCTAGCGTATATTTAGTTTTTGCATTTTTACGGTTTACTCGGTTACCCCAGTCACGTTGCACAGAGACCACATGCTCAGCAACGGCAAGCGTGTGCTCAAGCGGAATAAAGCCAAGGTCATCAGCTTTGCGTGGATAGGTATTAACGTCACCATGGGTCATCGCCAAACCACCACCCACAAGCACATTAAAGCCAACTAGCTTGCCCTCATCTGCAATAGCAACAAAGTTGAGGTCATTGGCATGCACGTCTACCTCGTTATTTGGTGGTATGGTTACCGTGGTTTTGAACTTACGTGGTAAATACGTATCACCCAAAATCGGCTCGGCCGTTGTTTCCGTTTTTTCACCATTCAACCAGATCTCAGCGTAAGCTTTGGTTTTTGGTAGCAAGTGTTCTGAAATTTTAGCCGCCCACTCGTACGCTTCTTGGTGTAACTCAGACTCGACCGGGTTAGTTGTACATAACACGTTGCGGTTTACATCACCTGCCGTCGCAATAGAATCAATACCTACGCTATTCAGCAGCTGGTGCATCCCTTTGATGTTTGGCTTCAATACACCGTGGAACTGGAAAGTTTGACGCGTTGTTAGACGAATGCTCCCATACATAGTTTTATCCGCTGCAAACTCGTCAATCGCCAACCACTGATGTGGTTTAATGATACCGCCAGGCATACGAGCGCGAAGCATCACGTTATGCAATGGCTCAAGGCGTTGCTTAGTACGCTCAGGGCGGATATCGCGGTCGTCTTGCTGATACATACCGTGGAAACGGATCAATTGGAAGTTATCCGCAGTAAAGCCACCGGTTAGCTGATCGGTCAGATCCGTTGAAATTGTGCCACGTAAGTGGGCACTTTGTGACTTCAAACGCTCATTATCAGAAAACTTTGCGTTTGCATCGAGCTTACTATTCGGTTTGATTTCAGAGTTGCTCATTGTCTTTCCTACATTAAAATTGGCTGACGGTATAACAAGACGCGTTAGTAAACGTCTTTCTGATAACGGTTTGCGCTACGCAATGCTTTAAGATATTGCTCAGCTTGTTCATCATCTTTCCCTCCATGGGTTTTAATGATGTCGATAAGTGCTTGGTGTACATCTTTGGCCATTCTGCTAGCGTCACCACAGACATAAAAATGGGCGCCCTTTTCAAGCCATGCAAATACAGCTTCGCCCTTCTCGCGCAGTCTATCTTGCACGTAAATCTTTTCTGCCTGATCACGGCTAAATGCCAAATCTACATGTGTTAATAAACCCGACTTTACATACTTTTGAATTTCTACTTGATAAAGGAAATCTTCCGTAAAGTGTGGATTACCAAAGAACAGCCAGTTTTCACCCTCTGCGTCACGCGCCTCACGCTCTTGCAAAAAGGCTCTGAACGGTGCGATACCTGTACCTGGGCCAACCATAATCACAGGTGTGGCATTGTCCGCTGGTAATCTAAAGTTATCGTTGTGCTCACTGAATACTTTCACTTTCGTGCCTTCTTCAGCTCGATTCGCTAAATAACCAGAGCAGCCGCCAAAGTGTTTTTCACCAAAGGTATCAAATTCAACTAACCCTACGGTTAAATGCACCTCTTCTTCCACCTCTGCTTGGCTTGACGCGATAGAGTACAGGCGTGCTTGCAATTTGCGACAGCAATCAACTAGCGCTTGCGCCTCAATGTTCGCAGGGTTTTGCTTAATCACATCAAAGATTTGTCGCTCTTCAATATACGCACGCAATGCCGCTTTATCGTTTGCAAGTGCGCTTAACTCCTCATTCCCAGTTGCAATCGCATACTTCTCAACGAAACCGGGATATGACTGTGTTAGCTCAAGGTGTTCAATTAATGCTGTTTCTAACGAAACGGTGAGTTCACCTATTTTTACGGTTTGCGCTTTGTCGAGTTTTAAGACATCGATCACCGCTGCCACTTCTTGTGGGTCATTTAAGAAGTACACGCCAAGTGAATCACCCGGCTGATAAGTGATATCGGAACCTTCAAGGGAAATTTCAATGTGACGCACATCTTTGCTTGAGTTTCTGCCGGTGATCTTTTGTACCACACTCAGCTCAGCCGCAAATGGATTTTGCTTTGTATATTGGCTCGCTGCGGCCTTAGGCGCACCAAACGGCATGCTGATAACGTTACCACCACCTGCTTGCTGCTGAGCTTTAAGCGAAGGCTCTAATGCATCTAGCGCCTGTGCGATCCACGCCTCAGCTTCAGCCTCATAATCCACATCTAAGTCAGCTCGCGGCACAACAATTTCAGCGCCAAGCGCAGCCAAGCGCGCTTCAAAATCCTTTGCTGTTTGGCAGAAGAATTCATAACTTGAATCACCAAGGCCAATCACTGCTTGCTTTACACCTTCCAGCTTAGGCGCCTTTTTACCTGCTAAGAATTCATGCAATGCTTCTGCATCTTCTGGTGGCTCACCCTCACCGTAAGTAGAGACAGCAATCACTAAGAACTTCTCTTTCTTCAGGTTGGCAGGTTTGTAGTCAGCCATATTGACTAACTTAGTTGTCAAGCCACGCGCTTCCGCCTGAGCTTTAATTTGGTTTGCAACCCCTTTTGCGTTACCAGTTTGTGAACCAAATAAAATAGTCAGAGGTGCAGACTCGTCAGCGCCCGCTGTTGCTTGTCCAGCAATACCTGATAATGCAGCTGAATTTGCGGTTGCAGCTAAGTAGCCACTCACCCATGCCTGTTGGATTGGATTTAACTCTCCAACTAAGCCTTGTAGTTTTTGCAGTTGTTCATGTGTCAGCGGACTTGCTGCAGCATTAAGTTGACTTAACAACATCATGGATCCCCGTACCCAAAAGGTTTTGCTTGCTCATTGCATCACTGGCTCGCACAGAGCGTAGCCTACTTTTATTAGCGTGAAGCATACGTGGCAAATTGAGAGATCAAAAAGAATAGAATCTGCTTTTATATTCCTTTTAGTTATTGAAGATCGAAAAGTCCAAAGAAAACAGATTAAAAGAAGTTCGATATTTAACCGCCAAAAAGTTTAACATTGCCGTAACAGTTTTGATGCAAAATCAAACTGTCATATACAGACAAACTAATAA
>NZ_JAKEVK010000200.1:0-8367 GCF_022398435.1 Pseudoalteromonas sp. Isolate6
ATAATTTATTTTAAACGCCGATTTTGTTGCATTGTCAACCGAATTTTTATTATCACTTTGGCGCCACTGTTACCTATTATCAATAACATCAGATTAACTTACCTCGATAACTCGACGGAGCTAAACGATGGATAATAACAAAATCCGCATGGCCATGATCGGTGGTGGAGAAGGCGCTTTCATAGGTGCAGTGCACCGCATAGCTGCGCGTTTAGATGGTCAAATTGAACTTGTTGCAGGCGCATTTAGCGCCGATCCAAACAAAAGCCTAGCAATGGGCCAGCAACTCGGGCTTAACCCATCACGTTGCTATGCCAGCTACCAAGCACTCTTACAACAAGAGGCGGAACTACCAGAGTCGGAGCGCATCCACTTTGTTGCCATCGTGACCCCAAACCATTTGCATTTTCCGATTGCCACAGCCGCTATCGAACACGGCTTTCACGTCTTGAGTGATAAGCCTGCAACGCTCAATTTATCTGAGGCTCTACGTCTACAAACACAGCTTCAAAAGAGCAATTGCTTGTACGGATTAACACACACCTATACCGGCTATCCGATGGTGAAAGAAGCACGCCACCGCATCGCAAATGGCGAACTTGGCAAAATACGCAAAGTCGTCGTTGAATACAGTCAAGGATGGCTTGCAAGTGCTGATGACGAAAACAGCAAGCAAGCCAGCTGGCGACTAGATGCAAGCAAGTCTGGCGTGAGTTGTTGTATGGGCGATATCGGCGTACATGCAGCGAACCTTGCCGAATATGTGAGTGGTTTGGAGATAGAGGCGCTTTGTGCGGATTTAAACACGGTTGTGTCCGGCCGACAGCTCGACGATGACGGCACAGTATTACTGCGCTTTGGTAACGGTGCTAAGGGCGTGTTGATGGCAAGCCAAATAGCCCTTGGCGAAGAAAATAATCTCACCTTAAAAATCTATGGTGACAAAGCTAGTATCGAATGGTCACAAATGGAACCTAATAGTTTGTGGTTACGTGCGGCAAATGCTCCAGCTCAGTTGATCCGCACAGGAGTGGGCTCACTTAGCCAAGCAGCCATTAGCGCAACCCGTGTGCCAGCCGGTCACCCTGAGGGATATCTGGAAGCATTTGCAAATATCTACCTTAATTTCGCCAACCTTATTCGTGCACATCAGCAGCAAGCCAATGTGCAACACGAAGAATTTGACGTGCCAAGTATTAACGCTGCAGTCCGTGGCATGGCATTTATTGAAAACGCGGTCGCAGCTAGTGCAAAAGACACTAAGTGGCACCCCTTTACTATTGGATAAAATAAGAATGAAGCAAATTAAAGGACCCGCTATTTTTCTCGCGCAGTTTGTCTCGGACGAGGCGCCATTTAACAATTTTAATAGTATTTGCCAGTGGGCAAGTAGCCTAGGTTATCAAGGTATTCAGCTACCAAGTTGGGAACAGCGACTGTTCGATCTGCAAAAAGCCGCTGAAAGCCAAGATTATTGTGACGAGATCACTGGTATTGCCGCAGAGCATGGCCTTACTATTTCAGAGCTATCAACCCATTTGCAGGGTCAATTAGTGGCGGTGCACCCAGCTTATGACCAAATGTTTGACGGCTTTGCACCAGCAAAAGTGCATGGCTCTCCTCAGGCTCGAATGGAGTGGGCAACAGAGCAACTAATGCTAGCGGCCAGTGCCAGCGCTAAGCTTGGGCTAACCAGTCACGCAAGCTTTTCTGGCGCCTTGCTCTGGCATACTTTTTATCCGTGGCCACAACGCCCAAATGGCTTAGTGGAACAAGGATTTGAGGAGCTTGCAAAACGCTGGTTGCCTATTTTAAACCGCTTTGACGAGGTTGGCGTGGATGTGTGCTATGAGCTTCATCCAGGTGAAGATCTACACGATGGCGTGACTTTTGAGCGCTTTTTAGCAGCGACGAATAATCACCCGCGAGCCAATATTCTTTATGATCCAAGTCACTTTGTTTTACAGCAATTGGACTACTTAGCGTTTATCGACATCTATCATGAACGTATCAAAGCGTTTCATGTAAAAGATGCCGAATTTATCCCCAATGGCCGCTGCGGTGTTTACGGCGGATACCAAGGATGGCAACAACGGCCAGGACGGTTTCGTTCATTAGGTGACGGACAGGTCGACTTTAAGAAAATATTTAGTAAGTTAACACAGTACGGTTTTGATGGTTGGGCTGTATTGGAATGGGAATGCTGTATTAAGCACCCTGAAGATGGGGCCAAAGA
Organism: Pseudoalteromonas sp. Isolate6; assembly: GCF_022398435.1. Taxonomy (NCBI): domain Bacteria; kingdom Pseudomonadati; phylum Pseudomonadota; class Gammaproteobacteria; order Alteromonadales; family Pseudoalteromonadaceae; genus Pseudoalteromonas; species Pseudoalteromonas sp. Isolate6. The sequence continues at coordinate 2,237 of NZ_JAKEVK010000200.1, forward strand.
AGGTGCTGAATTTATCAAACAGCACTTGATAAGACCAACCGAAAAAGCCTTCGATGATTTTGCAGGAAGTAGCACCGATCCCGAACGCAATAATCAAATCCTCGGCATAAAATAAACAGGACTACGACCATGAATAATAATAATCATAATCGGACCGTGTTTCAGCTCTGTTGCCTTGCACTGGTCGTCACATCGATGACGTTCGCTATTCGCGCAGGTATTTTGGGGCAATTAGGTGAGCAATTTGGGCTGTCAGATACAGAACTTGGTTGGGTTAACGCCATGGCATTTCTGGGCTTTCCCGTCGCAACCATGTTAGGTGGCGCTATCTACAACGCCATTGGCGCTAAAAAGTTAGTTGCCCTCGCCTTTATTTGCCACTTTGCTGGGTTGGTTTTAACCATTACCGCTGATGGTTTTTGGTTACTGCTGATCTCGACGTTTTTAATCGGCTTTGCGAATGGTTCAGTAGAAGCTGGCTGTAATCCACTGATTGCCGAAATGTATCCAAAAAACACCACGACTATGCTTAACCGATTCCATGTCTGGTTTCCAGGCGGCATTGTGATTGGTGCTCTGGCATCGAATGCCATGACTGCATCGGGCTTTAATTGGCAATGGCAAGTTGCTTTGATATTAATTCCAACGCTGATTTATGGAGCGATGATGGTCAAGTCACGGTTTCCTGAATTTGACCGCACAGATCATTCCACCACCAGCAATCTCAAGCACCTGTTTTCTCCGCTCTACCTATTTTTAATTTGCTGTATGACCTTAACAGCAACAACTGAACTTGGTACACAACAGTGGATTGAACGCATACTGGGAGCGTCAGGCGCCTCTCCTATGATGATCCTCGCACTGATCACAGGCTTGATGGCATTAGGTCGCTTCTTTGCCGGCCCAATAGTCCACCGTTTTAATCCAACAGGCGTATTACTCGGCTCTGCGGTATTGGCAACCGCGGGGATTTTCATGATGAGCCAAGCACAAGGGTCAGCAATCTACTTGGCCGCAATATTATTTGCCTTGGGTGTCACTTATTTTTGGCCAACCATGCTGGGCTGCGTTGCTGAATACACCCCAAAAACAGGCGCACTTGGTATGTCTTTAATGGGCGGTGCGGGGATGTTCGCTGTCAGCATGTGGAATCCGGTAATTGGTAGTTGGATTGATTCGGCGCGACTCGAAGCCCAAGCAGCAAACTTAACCGCGCAGCAATCAGAACTAGTTGCAGGTCAAGCGGTGCTTGAAAATATTCTGTTATTCCCAGCTATTCTCATTGCCGCTTTTATCGGCCTTTACCTTTATATCAATAAAAATAAACGCGTTGAGAAATACGCGTAATACCAATTCGCTTAATTAAGTGATCTATTTTGAGGCGAGAAAATCTTGTCGATAACAAGGCGAAAATATTGCTATTTAGTTGTTCTAAATGAGAAATTTTTAACGCAGTTAGCGTCAGATTTGCTCCTTCAAATTGAGCAAGTATTAAGACTAATTGGTATATGTAGCAACAAGTAAAAAGTGAACAGACGAGGTTCCAATATGCTCAACTCTATAAAAATACTAACGCTGGCATTGGCGGTTAGTTGTGCGGCTTGCGCTAGTACAACTGACAACCAATTGAGCCCGCAAGAACAACAAGCCGGATGGCAACTGCTTTTCGATGGCAAAGATATGTCGCAATGGCGCAACTTTAAAAGTGACGGCCTAAATAGCCAGTGGCAAGTTGAGGACGGCGCGATGACACTTACCCAAGGTGGTGGCGGCGATATTCTGACCAAAAAACAATATCAGAATTTTGAGCTCCAGCTCGATTGGAAGATTTCTAAAAAAGGCAACAGTGGGATTTTTGTATTGGCGGACGAAAAAGGTGGAGCTATATATTCCCACGCCCCAGAAATCCAAATTCTAGATAACAAAGAACACCCAGACAATAAAATAGACTCTCACCTTGCTGGTTCTATTTATGACCTGTTCGCCGCGCCAAGTACGGCACATAAACCTGCTGAAGTTTGGAACCAAGTTCGTATTAAGCTGCAAGATAACCACCTACAAGTTTGGCAAAATGGTGTAAGCACGACGAGTATCGTGATTGGCAGCACCACTTGGAATGCTTTGGTTAAGAACAGTAAATTTGCGACATGGCAAGGGTTTGCTGAAGGTAAAAAAGGCCACATCGGCTTGCAAGATCACGGCGACAAAGTTTGGTTCAAAAACATTAAGATCAAGGAGCTGTAACCATGGCAACATTTGATCATAAAGTATTGGTCGTTGGCTCAGGTGCTGGTGGCGCAATGGCCGCTTATACACTCACTAAGCTAGGCCACAAAGTTTTATTGCTAGAAGCTGGTCGAAATTACGACCCAAAAACAGAAAGCCCGATGTTCCGCCGAAATAGCGAAGCCCCACTCATGGGCGCTGGCAATAAGGATAAGAACTTTGGGTTTTACGACGCGACAATTGATGGCGGTTGGCAAGTACCAGATGAACCATATACGCGCGCTGAAAACACCGATTTTTATTGGTGGCGTGCACGTATGCTCGGTGGCCGAACCAATCACTGGGGTCGCTACTCGCTGCGTTTTAGTGAACATGACTTTAAGGGCAAAAGCCGTGACGGGCATGGCGCCGATTGGCCGTTTGAATATCAGGACATTGCGCCTTGGTATGATAAAACGGAAGAAATAGTTGGGATCTGTGGGACCAATACCGGCTTGGATGATATGCCTCCTTCTGCGCCTGGCGTGTTACAGCCACCACCGACGCCAAGAGTACCCGAATTACTGGTTGCAGCGGCCGCGAAAAAAATGGGGATCCCAGCGGTTCCTATGCACAGAGCGGTGTTGACTCGTAATAAAGACGACCGCTTAGCCTGTTTTTACGCCACGCCTTGTGGCCACGGTTGCTCAATTGGCGCAGCATTCCAAACCACAACCTCGCTTATTCCGATGGCCAAAGCGACAGGAAACCTTGAAGTGATCACCGATGCCATGGTGAAGTCGGTCGCGGTGAATGAAGATGGCAAAGTAACTGGAGTGACTTACGTCGATAAAAAGTCTGCGCAAGAACATGCACTCAATGCAGATGTGGTGATTTTGGCGGCCAGCGCCTGTGAATCTGCCCGTATTTTGCTTAATTCCAAACATGCAAAGCATCCCAAGGGACTTGCAAACTCAAGTGGTCAGGTAGGTCGCAATCTAATGGACTCTACCGGTGCTTGGCTTGGTGCACAAATCCCTGCGTTAAAAGGCCGCCCACGTTATAACGAAGACGGCCACACCGGTAACCACCTTTTTATTCCTTGGTGGGGACACAAAGCCCATGAGAAAGGTGAGCTTAATTTCCCACGCGGCTATCACTTTGAAATTAGCAGCGGCTTTAATCAACCGGGCTCTGGCGTGTCTGGCAATAAACAAGGTTATGGCCCCAAGTTAAAGCAACAAGTGCGTGACGCTTATGGTTCCTATGTTGGATTTGCACTGCGCGGAGAAATGCTACCGAATAAAGATTCTTACATGGAAATTGACGAAAACGTCAAAGATAAATGGGGGATCCCGGTTGCTAAGTTCCATTTCAAATGGTCTGACAGAGAGCTCAAGCAAATCGAGCATGGTCTCAAAACCGCGAAACAGATCCTTGAGAACATGGGTGCCGAAGTGGGCGAGCTACCACCTGCGGAAAAAGCCATTTCAAAAGGCGGTGAGATCATTCATGAGGTCGGCACGACGAGAATGGGCAGTTCAGCAAAAGAATCGGTAACGAATCAGTGGGGTCAAACATGGGACTGTGACAATCTATTTGTGATGGATGCCGGTGTCTTTGCGTCTAACCCCCATAAAAATTGCACCTTAACCATTATGACCTTAGCGATGCGAAACTCAACTTGGTTGGCAGCACAAATTGATAAAGGAGCACTGTGATGAATACACCTGATCGCGTTGATTCTTATAAATATATTTCAGGTATGACACGTCGCGAGTCATTAAAATGGTTAGGCTTGCTTGCTGCGGGATCTGCGGTAACACTCACCACTGGTTGCAGCAAGGCCATTGAAGGTGAAACGGCTACTGCCGGGCACTGGCCAGATATTGAAATACAGCCAGTTAGTGCTCAAGGGTATGGCACCGATCCAAATATGATCATGCCGCCAGAGTCACCTTGGCCGCTCACCCTCACCGAAGCGCAGCTCACGTTAGTTGCAGTACTAGCTGATTTTATTGTGCCCAAAGAGGGCAAACACCCTTCAGCTTCTGAAGTACAAGTACCGAGTGTGATCGATGAATGGGTAAGTGCACCGTATCACGGACAACAAAAAGATAGAGTGACAATACTCCATGCACTCGCTTGGATTGACGATGAGTCGACTTTGCGCTTTAAAAAGCCATTTTTGCAACTTAGCGCAACGCAGCAAAGTAAGATTATGGATGATATTGCTTATTTTAATGCGCAAACACCTGAGCAATTTCAGCGTATCGGTAAAGCATTCTTGCGCTTTAAAGATCTCGTTCTCGGCGCTTACTTCTGCACACCTGAGGGCTGTCAAGATATAGGCTATCTGGGCAATGTACCAATTGCAGGTGATTATCCAGGACCTACTGCTGAAGCCAAGGCGCATCTAGATGGCGTACTCGCAGAGCTTGGGCTAAGCCAGTATGCCTACCGCGACTAACCCTTGAGTCATTTTGTTATGGCTAACCGAAGCAGAGTCTAGCTCTGCTTTTTTAGTTTTAGGAAGAAATGATGTTTAGAAAAATCGTATTGTTTAAACAAGTAATGCTGTTCATTGCTTTTATTATCGCGCTGCCGCTATACGCGCAGGCATCTTATCAGTCGTTATCTATTAGCGTTCAACTGTGGTCGGTAAAAGATGAGTTGGCAAGAGACTTTGATGGCACTTTGCAAGCACTCGCCAACATGGGATTTGATGGCGTTGAATTTGCTGGAAACTTTGGCAACTATGCCGATAACCCAAGCAAATTAAAACAAAGACTAGCAGAGCTCGGCTTAGTTGCGAGCAGCGCCCACATCGGCTTTGACGTATTAGCTGAAGAAAAACTAGCGAGCACCCTACTCTTTTACAAAACCTTAGGCGTATCCACGCTCTTTATCCCTTGGGATGAAAGGGCATGGGACAAGAACCAAGTGCAAGCATTTGTAAAACAGCTTAACCAAGTGCACCAAATTGCCCAGCGCTATGATATGAAGATCGGGTTTCATAATCATGAAAAGGAATTTAACCCATACGCTAATAGCACGTTTTGGGATTATATCGCCACCAACACCCCTAGCGATTTTCCGCTACAGCTCGATGTCGGCTGGGTGAATTACGCCGGTAAATCACCCAGCGATTATGTTAAGCGATATGCTGGCAGAACCGTGTCGACACATATTAAAATACGCACTCATCAAGGAGATGACAAAAGCCCAATCATTGGCGAAAACCACTACCCTTGGAAAGCGCTCATCCAAACCATGCAGCAACACGGCGGCACACAGTGGCTAGTAATCGAACAAGAAGAATACCCAAGTGGTCTCACGCCGCTAGAAAGCGTCGCCCGCTCAAAAGCGAATTTAGATAAGATACTGAGTGAGTAACAAGCGGGAATATGTTTATCTGAAATAGTTAATTGTCACTGTCAGGTTTGATCGTGGGGTTCGATCGAACTTGACTGTTGAATGATGCGAGATTGGGAAATAGTAAACGCCCCATTATGTGACGGGTTAAGCTTGACTACACTAGCGAGAATGAGCGCTAGCCAAGCTTTAGACGTCCACTTCATAAACAGCTTGTTATTTGCCAAATACAAAATATAAGCAAAGCACAATAGAAACTGACAGCAATAGCGATATAGGCCTTTGAAATACTGTACCTGATAGCTTTTGAATACCATTTACCTTTGTTCGACTAAAAAAATTGAAAACATGTTCGGCACAAAACAATACAAATACGCTACCAAAACCTAATGCAGAAAGTGGCTTTTCATATAATAAAAACCAACTAAAGCAAAACAAAAGTAGCACCCCAACAAACGGAATTAATACTCTCTCAAGTAGTTTGCTGATAATGAACTTCCTTAGGAAAATAACAGCCCATTAGCTTGAACGGTCGAGTATCTCACTTATTT
>NZ_JAKEVK010000201.1:0-8331 GCF_022398435.1 Pseudoalteromonas sp. Isolate6
GGTACTTTACCTAATAATTTACTTGAGTATTGGAAAGAATACGGCTTTTGTGGTTGGGGGAAAGGCCGTTTATGGATGGTGAATCCAAAAGATTATCAAGATATCTTGACTGAGTGGTTAAGAGGAACTCAATTCGAAAAAATGCAAAATGACGGTGTAGATAGTTTCTATGTCATTGCAATAGATGCGTTTGGAAAAATGTATATTTGGGGTAAAAACTCGGGTAATTGCCTGAAAATCACTTCTCCCTACTGCATGATATTTCCTAATTTTAGTAACGATGATTACTTAGAAAATGGTGAGGAGCTAACTTTGGACTTATTTTTCTCAACAAAAATGAGCACCGAAATTGATCTAAAAGATCACAATGAAAAACCTCTTTTTGAACGTGCTGTCGAAAAGCTAGGCCCTCTTGAAAATGGAGAGATCTATGGCTTTGTGCCAGCTCTTGCCCTTGGTGGCGAACCTAAACTTGAGAATCTCCAAAAGGTAAAAGCCACGGAACATTTAGCTTTCCTAGCTGATCTTGGAGAGAAACGTGTTATGGCTGATATCGTCGCGCTATCTAACCAATTACCCCATAACCAATAGCACCTTTTTAAGTCCTTTAAATACAAAGGTGTCGCCAGGCTAGGTTCAACCATCTTCCTAGCCTACATTTCTCCACCAAATTTCTTCTGCTGCTTTCGTTTACATTTTTAATTAGAGAAACCACGGTTGTTAATCTTTAACTACTCTACTGAGATGGTATGCAGTGATAAGACAAAGCCATAAATAGAGGCCCAAGACGCATCATAACCATAGTCAAAGTTACCTTAAAAAAATACTGGAGAGACATCAACTGGCAAGACCTCGGAAAACAATCCGCCACGGAAGTTAAAAACACCGTCAAAGGCCTACGCGATTCACTTGATGACATATCTACCAGCTGGCACTACGACCTACAGCTTCCAGACGCCGCTATCGAAGACATGCAAGCCACGGTAAAACGCCTAGACGACACCAACACCACACCAGAAAAGCACAACTTCTCGGCGGATAAACCGACTCCCACAACGCTATATTATATCAGCTTGTGGTTTGAGGAGTCGGTGTGATGGGGGACGAAGCTTTCTTAATTCGCTCAATAACATCGTTTTAAAGGAATAAACAGGAGCGCATAAATACCACTTGAAGATATTTTTGGCTCTAACTACAGAAATGCGGTACGCGGAATAACTAGACTAGGTTCCAAGAAAAACCCCACTGGATACGAGGTTACAGATTTTTCAAACGGAAACGCCAAAGCTATATATCTAATAGAAGATGGTAACATTAAATTGCACACATTATACCCTGAACTAAAGAAGTAAATATACGATGAATAAACTTGAAGATCCTTTAAGAACCATTTTAAAAACTTATTGTCATGTCGAAAGACATGACCCCAGTATTTTGAGAAGAGCTGTCGGCATTGGAGAAGACTACCCTTATGACTTGATTAAAGTCAGAGCTCAACTTCGGGAGGTTATAGACTTAAATCTTATTTCACTAACAGAGTATGAAGAATTAACAGACGAAGATTTTGACTCGATAGAGGACCTTCATGAATGGCTAGAGGAGCTCTATTCAGAGTTATTATGAAAAGTTAGCGAGTGAAATTCTTATTAGCAGGCTTTACCGAACACGGTTTTTAAAGGCCTGTAGAGCTAATGTCTAGCTTTATAACCCTTCTCATTGCTGATAACACTAGACATAACCGAAGCGGTAAAGCTAGACCACTAACCAAATGATGTAGGGATCCGAGCTAATAGATCGGTTTCTCCCATATCAATACCAATCTGGCTGAGCAATGTCGTTATTTGCCCTCTATGGTGCGTCTGATGATTAAATAAATGATGCACTAAAAAACCAAACTGGCGAGAAAAGGTTTTACCTTGTGTGTTTTTGTAGTGTAAATCGGCAGCAAGCGCCTCCTCAGTGACTTCATCCGCAAATTCAACAATCACCTTATCCATTTCAGCTCTTGCCTGTCTCAACGCTGCAAAATCTTCATACAGCATCGCATCAAGTTTTGTCGGCAGCGGCATCGTTGCTACAACGTTCAGTGCTTCAACATGATAGCTATGCTCTGTATAGCGCTTAAGCCAAATAATATCAGCAACAAGAATATGGTTTAACGATCCCATGATGGAACCAAAAAAAGCCCCTCGATCTTGGTGTAATTCCGTGGCGCTCAATCCCGAAACAGCTTCATATAACCTTTCGTTCATCCAGCGATTGTAATCCGCCATTAATTCAAAGTTTGCTTTCATCTAAATATTCCCTACTCCCGTAAAAATTGACTAATCTCAATTTAGCGGCATTGGCTAGGTTAAAAAATACAAATATTTGAAGTTGAAAACAATCAATTTTATTGAACACTTTAATCTCAACTATCAATTATACAAATCAAAATGCGCACGGCATAATGGCTACATCAACTTAAGAAGGAAAGCAAAATGTTAAAGAGTATTGAAGGTCAACGCGTACCACAGGTTACATTCCCAATTAGAGAAAATGAAGAGTGGAAGCACGTCACCACCGATGAAATTTTTAAAGGCAAAACTGTGGTTGTATTTTCTTTGCCTGGTGCCTTTACACCAACATGTTCGTCAACGCATTTACCACGCTATAACGAGCTTGCCAGCGTATTTAAGCAAAATGGTGTCGACGAAATCGTGTGTTTATCCGTTAATGATACGTTTGTAATGAACGCATGGGCACAGTACCAAGAAGCGCAGAATATTACACTACTACCTGACGGTAACGGCGAATTCACTGACGGCATGGGCATGTTAGTTGATAAAAACGATTTAGGTTTTGGCAAACGCAGCTGGCGTTATTCAATGCTGGTAAAAGATGGTGTGATTGACAAAATGTTTATCGAACCGGAAAAGCCTGGCGACCCGTTTGAAGTATCAGACGCAGATACTATGTTGGAGTACATTAACCCACGCCAAATCAAACCAGAGCCGGTTACCATTATTAGCAAGATTGGCTGTCCATTCTGTGAAAAAGCCAAAGCCTTGCTAAAAGAAAAAGGACTGGCATATGAAGAGCTGGTACTTGGTCAACAAGCATCGCTAACCAGTCTTAAAGCGCTATCTGGTCGCGAAACCGTGCCGCAAGTATTTATCGGTGGTAAACACATCGGTGGCTCAGACGATTTAGCTGAATATTTCGCTTAATCACTCATCCCCCACAACATGACTTGGTGAACTTGTTCACCAAGTCAAAATGTTCCCCCTCAACACAACAAAACTCAATAGCTAATGGCTGTCATGGGGGAGTATACCAATTTAACTTAATACTTGCTCAATTTGAAGGAGCAAATCTGACGCTAACTGCGTTAAAAATTTCTCATTTAGAACAACTAAATAGCAAAATTTTTGCCTGGTTATCGACAAGATTTTCTCACCTCAAATAGACCTCTTAATTAAGTAAATTGGTATTACACTTTCTGATTTCGGAGCAAAAAATGAAAAAGATAAACACCGACGTAGTCGTGATTGGTGCGGGGACAGCGGGTCTCAGCGCCTATAGAAACGCCAAAAAATATACCTCAGAAGTTCTGATGATTGAGTCCGGTGTATACGGCACAACGTGCGCACGGGTTGGTTGCATGCCGAGCAAGTTACTGATTGCCGCTGCTGAATCCGCACACCAAATTGAAGTCGCACCTAAATTTGGTATTAATTTAAAACCCGCTGAAATTGACGGTAAAGCGGTTATGGCGAGAGTCAAACGTGAGCGAGATCGCTTCGTTGGCTTTGTCGTCGAAGCTGTAGACGAATTGCCTCTGCAGGATAAACTACGCGGCAGTGCAAAATTTATCAACAGCCATACAGTACAGTTGGACGACCACACGCAGATCACAGCTAAACGCTTTGTTATCGCTACGGGTTCAAGACCTAGCTACCCCGGTGCATTTAATAATTTTGGCGACCGCTTAGTCATTAACGATAACGTTTTTGACTGGGACGATTTACCCGGCTCAGTTGCCGTATTTGGCCCCGGTGTGATTGGCTTAGAACTAGGTCAAGCGCTACACCGACTTGGCGTAAAGGTCAAAGTATTTGGTGTCGGCGGTGGCCTTGGTCCACTAACCGATCCAATCGTCAAAGACTATGCCACCACTGTGTTTAGCGATGAGTTCTACCTCGATACTGATGCCAAAGTATCAGATATGAAACAGGTCGGTGACAAAGCCGAGCTTACCTACATTGACAAACAAGGGAAACCACAAACCGAGCAGTTTGACTATGTGTTGGCAGCCACAGGTCGTGTGCCCAATGTTGATAACTTAGGGCTAGAAAATACCACACTTGAGCTTGATGACCGAGGCGTTCCGCTAGCCGACCCACATACCATGCAATGTCTTGATAGCTCAGGTAACGCCCCGATTTTTATTGCGGGTGATGCCAGTAACCAGATCCCGCTTCTACATGAAGCCGCAGATCAGGGCACGATTGCAGGTGAAAATGCTGGTCGCTTCCCTGATGTGAGAGTGGGACTACGCCGTGCAAAGCTTGCGGCGGTATTTAGCGACCCACAAATTGCTATGGTTGGAGCAAGTTATAAAGAGCTGGAAAAGCAATATGGCAATTGCGGCTGCTTTGCCATCGGAGAGGTGAGCTTTGAAAACCAAGGCCGCAGCCGCGTGATGTTAAAAAACAAAGGCCATATGCGAGTCTACGCTGAGCAAGGCTCCGGGTTATTCTTAGGTGCCGAATTTGTCGGCCCCGCTGCTGAGCATATGGCGCATTTACTTGCTTGGGCGCTACAAAACAAGATGACCGTGCCACAAATGCTCGACATGCCTTTCTACCACCCAGTGATAGAAGAAGGCCTAAGAACGGCACTAAGGAATCTTAATGCAAACTTGAAGTTTGGCCCAGATATTATCAAACACTGTTTGGAGTGTGGTCCTGGCGCTTAATACAAACATCACAGGAGCCAGCCGCTACTGCTGGCTTTATCTTTCTACTGCATTGCTTTAAATTCTCTGGCAAGGTCGCGATTTACCGCTTTTATCGTTTTCACTACGGACTTTTCAGAAACAGGGCTCGAAAAGTAATAACCCTGAATTTTATCTACTTTTGCCTCTTTACAAACATAGTACTGCTGATATTTCTCAACACCTTCAACAACAATGCTCAACTGTAGGCTTTTGAGCATATCAATCAAACCCAAAAATATCCTTTTCCCTCTATCGTCTACCTCAATTCTGTCGGTAAGCGATTTATCCACTTTAACAATATCAATTGGATAATTGAGCAAATGTGATATTGAAGAATAGCCCGTTCCAAAATCATCTAGCGCAATCTTGCAGCCAAGCTCTTTTATGCGGCTTAGGCTTGATGTTACCCGTTTATTTTCATTTAAAAGCGCTGTTTCTGTTAGCTCAAACGTAAATAAAGTACCGTCCATATCTGCTTGCTTTAAACAATCATTGATGAACGCAGGCAGAGCAATGTCTCCGAGCTGTAATGGTGAAAGGTTTATTGCCAAACGAATAGGATATCCGCACTTTGTCTGTATCTGCTTTAATGTGGTGATCGCATGCTCAATAATCCACTTTCCCAAAGGCTCGATGAGCTTCGACTCTTCAGCTATCGCAATAAATTCTTGAGGATTGCTTGTGTATTTTGCCGTAGGCCACCGGATCAACGCTTCTAGAGACACCACTTTAGCCTGCTGAATATCGACAATTGGCTGAAATGCCAACTCTAACTCTTGCCTATCTATTGCGCCTCGTAAATCTTGCTCCACGTTATACTTCATCTGGAACTCGGTCTGCATATTATCTTCAAAAATACACGCCATTGTACTTTGGGAGGATTTAGCCCTAAATAGTGCAATATCAGCAAAACGTATTAAATCATCAGCGTTATTACCATTGAGCGGATAAAGAGAAATTCCCATTCTTACTTGGCAGTAGATGTCCAGCTCATAAATTGAATAGCTTCGACTCAACAAACGAACAAGCTTTTCAGCTTCTATTTTAATTTGCAGCGGGTTATCACAAGTCACCATCAAACAAGCAAACTCGTCTCCACCAAAGCGACTGACAATATCTTCTTGCTTGGTATGCCTATTAAAGCTTGCTCCTAGTTCAAGTAAAAGTTGATCGGCGATTTCATGGCCAAAACGGTCATTTATCTTTTTAAAATCGACGATATCGACGACAAGGATCCCAACACACTTATAGCGCTTTTTATCGGCTTGCATCAGCCGCTGGCAAGACTCCTCGAAGTAGTAACGATTATACAACCCCGTCAATGAGTCGCGCTCGGCCATCTGCTTTACTTGCAAGTAGCTATTATGCAGCTGACTTTCTAACTCAAAACGTTTTCTGGCTTGAATAATAGAACGGCTTAAAAGCGATGCAGTGACCTCTTCTTTGAGTAGAAAGTCCTGTACACCCAAATCTAGACATTTCAAAACCAACTCTTCAGAATGCGAATTGCTGATCATGACTATGGTTAAATCTTTAATATGGTTAACACGCCTGAGTTCGATGAGTAAGTCCAAACCATTTTTGGACGGCATATTGTAATCCAGTAGTAATAGGTCGAAGCAAAGCTCTTCGAGCGCAAATATTCCTTCTTCTACCGTACTGACTTCTGTCAATTGATGTTCAATCCCACCTTTCACTAGGGAGCGGCGGATCATCTTTCGGTCAACTATATCATCGTCAACAAGCAATATATTCATTTACAACCTCATTACTTAGTTGGAAACTGTACAATTCGCCAATACCCATCCAACATATCAACGAGGCTCATCATTGAGTTACTTGCTTCTTCTTTTAAAAAATATCCCGCTACGTTTTTTTCATAACTATGATGAATATCATCTTCATCTTTCGAAGTAGTAAGTACGAACACAACGGTATCTTGTAGCTCAGGGTCTTCTCTCAACCGAGCTAAAAACTCAAGCCCACCCATACGAGGCATTTTTAAATCTAATAAAACAATAAATGGATACTCTATTTTCTTAGCTTGTAAGAATTCTAACGCTTCAACGCCATCAATTGCCCGTACCATAGGGTTCATTATCTTGCGCTTTGCAAAACTGCGCTTTACTGTCATATAGTCAATGTCATCATCCTCGACGACCAGCACTGTAATATCATTATTTTGCATAAAATGAATCCTAATTAGGGTTAACTCTGGTATCTACTTTTGGCCACTTGAGTACAAACTCAGTGCCAACGTTACTATCTACAATATCAACTGAACCGCCATAGTGATTGAGCACTTTTTTAATGATTGCCAATCCCATACCGCTACCTTCTTGTTGATCTCTAGGTTTAAGCGTTTGGAACATTTCAAATACTTTCTCCCTATACTCAGGTGGGATCCCTGGACCATCGTCAATAAAATGCATTTCATACTCTTTAGCGCTTTCTTTAACGTGGATTATTAGTGAGCCATTTTCACAGTCATGGTGTTTAAGCGAGTTGCTAATTAAATTACGGGTAACAACTTCTAATGCCGTTTTCGGTAAGGTTACAATTAGAGAAGTGCATTCCAATTTCAGCTTCGCCTCAATATCAATAGAGTCATATATCTCTTTTGTAAATTCGCAGAATTCAAACGTTTCGTTTTCGCTATGCTTTCGATTTACCCGCGAGTAAATCAGTAAATCATGGAGCAATTTACTCATTCTCGACACACGCTGCTGAATTAAATCAAAATTCTCCTTAGCGCCTTCGGGTAACTCATCGCCGTAGTCTTCATCAATCCAAGTTACCAACTTAGAAATCGCATTGAGTGGCGCTTTTAAATCGTGAGAGGCAATATAAGCAAATTCGTCTAAGGCTTCATTGGAGCGCTTTAACTGAGCAACAAGATGCTCCCTTTCGGTCACGTCACTGGAAAGCCCCAAAATAAACGTCGCGCCTTTGGCATCATAGAATCGCTTTTTGCGAGTAAATAATGTTCTGACGCCACCATCTGGGAAATTGATAATCTCCAAACACTCTGCATACCCTGTTTCCAAGGCTTTTTTATCATCTTTGATAAACTCTTCAACTTCTTCTGGTTGATAAGAGTCAAGTGTGGTGTAGCCAATAATTTTCTCTCTGGCTTCTTCTGGATACATGGAGCAAAAAGCATCGTTCGCTTTTACGATCCTAAGCTGATCATCTTTGATAAAGGCGTAGTCTGGGATATTGTCAAAAATTAAATCGGAAAGAGAATCATCACCAATAAATCTGTCTGCTTTCTCAAGTGAGGTTGAGTCTGTCATAGGAATTTACTTTGGGAACAGGTAATAAGATCTATAGTAGGAAAAATACATTAT
>NZ_JAKEVK010000202.1:0-8327 GCF_022398435.1 Pseudoalteromonas sp. Isolate6
AGGATGTACTACTCCAATGTTTGTAAAGGAATATTCTAACAATCCACTAGCATGGCAAGACAGAGCATTTTTTATTCTGACGCATGCTCGAGCCAACACAGGCTCTGCAAACTACACCGTACTTATTAAAGTACTCGAGACGCTCGGGCATACAGTCAAAGTTGATACTCGACTACCAGATCTTGAGCTGCGTGAACAAACCGCGTTATTTTTGGTAGATACAGAGCACCGAGATTGCAATGAGCTTATCAGTGCTGAAGTAAAACTGTTAGCAGCGAAGCACAAGGTTGTACTTTTCAATGCGGTTCAAGAAAGTGTAAATGAGAAAACCGCATTACTCGGCAATGTGAAAGGTATACTTTATCGCAACGCCCCACCAGAGACGTTATTTCAAGGGTTAAGTAGCGTGCTCAAAGGAGAGCTTTGGTTTTGTCGTAGTGCTATTTCAGAGGCATTTAGTGAACTGATTGCCGCCATGCCACAAGCATTGCCTAACAGCGACATCATCTTAAGTAGTGAAGAGTTAAATATGCTTACCGGCAGAGAAAAATCTGTGATCAAACTTATTGCTGCTGGCGCGAAAAACGAAGATATTGCGGATAGACTAAACATCAGCAGTCACACTGTTAAAACGCATATTTATAGCGCGTTTAAAAAAACCAATTCACGCAACCGTGTTGAACTTGCTAATTGGGCGCTACGCCATATACCGATAGTGAGTTTGAATTAAATTTAACACCGATGAGTTCAGGTGCACAATCAAACCAAGATAAAAGAGAAGTAAATAAATGGCTAGCATAGTGCTAGCCATTAGCAGAAAACCATAGGTCTTACGCTACACCGTAACTATCACGGTATGCTTTAACAGCGTCTAAATGCGCATCCATACCACCTTGTTGCTCAAGGTAAGTGATCAGATCAGCCAATTTCACGATGGACACCACTTGAGTACTAAAGTCGCGCTCAACTTCCTGAATAGCAGAAAGTTCAGCTTTACCTTTTTCTTGGCGATCCAAGGCGATTAATACACCGGCAAGATCTGCACCGTTAGCGGCAATGATTTCCATTGACTCCCGAATCGCAGTACCTGCGGTGATCACATCATCAACTAACATGATACGGCCCTCAAGCGCTGAACCCACTAAGTTGCCGCCTTCACCGTGCTCTTTCTTTTCTTTACGATTAAAGCAGTAAGGCACGTCTTTATTGTGATGATCGGCAAGCGCGACCGCAGTCGTTGTCGCGATAGGAATACCTTTGTACGCTGGGCCAAACAACACATCAAACTCAATACCAGCATCTTCCAATGCCGAAGCATAGAAGCGACCTAAACGGGCCAGATCACGACCCGTGTTAAACAAGCCTGCATTGAAAAAATAAGGGCTAGTACGGCCAGACTTTAACGTAAACTCGCCAAACTTAAGCACCTGCTTTTCTAAGGCAAATTCAATAAACTCTTTTTGATACTGTTTCATGTCTTTCCTACTGAGTGTTGATTACGCTAACGCTTGTTTTTGTAGATCGATGATCTCACGAATTGAGTGCTTCGCCAGACCAAGTAACTCGTCTAGCTCATCGAACGAGAAAGGTTCACCCTCGGCAGTACCTTGTACTTCAATCAGTTTGCCAGTTTCAGTCATGATAACGTTCATGTCTGTTTCGGCTTCTGAATCTTCAAGATATTCTAGATCGGTAATTGGCTGACCTTTATAAACCCCAACCGAGATTGCCGCTATCATAAACTTTAATGGGTTTACATTGATCATGCCTTTGGCACGCATGTGCGTTAGTGCATCTACCAATGCCACACAAGCACCGCTAATTGACGCCGTACGTGTACCACCGTCCGCTTGAATTACATCACAGTCGATAGTAATAGTATTCTCACCTAACGCTTTTAAATCAACTGCGGCACGAAGTGCACGCGCGATTAAGCGTTGAATCTCCATGGTGCGGCCACCTTGTTTGCCACGCGCCGCTTCACGGTTGTTGCGCGTATGTGTAGAGCGCGGAAGCATACCGTATTCTGCGGTGATCCAGCCCTTGCCTTGACCTTTCATAAAGCGAGGCACACCTGCTTCTACAGAAGCCGTACATAACACTTTTGTGTTACCAAACTCTACCATTACTGAGCCTTCAGCGTGCATTGTATAGTTACGAGTAAATGTAACCGGCCTGATCTGATTTGCAGTTCTTTCGCTTGGACGCATCCACGTTCCCCCATCATCAAAATTTGCCGTACATTATAAAGGGATCATAGAGACTATGCCACGCGATCCGACTAAAAATAAAATTCACTTTAGGGCTGTGTGGAAATTCGGCTATAATGCCTCAGTTAAACCAAGCTAATTTAGGGACTTTATATGATCCATAGTATGACCGCCTACGCCCGCAAAGAAGTGAAAGGTGACTGGGGCACTGGGGTTTGGGAAATTCGTTCAGTTAATCAACGCTACCTCGAAACCTTTATCCGCGCACCAGAACAATTTAGAGGCTTAGAGCCAGTAATACGTGAACGCCTGCGTAAACACCTACAACGCGGCAAAGTTGAAGTATTCCTAAAGTTCACCGCAAATCCTGCGCACGTTGGCCAACTAACCGTTAACGAATCGCTTGCAAAGCAACTTGTTGAAAGCGCAAAGTGGCTACAATCACAAAGCGGCGGTGATATTAATCCTGTAGATATTCTACGCTGGCCAGGCGTAATGGAAGCCGAAGAAGTCGACTTAGACACCGTAAACAGCGAACTGTTAGGTGGCTTTGATGAGCTAATAGAAGACTTTAAAGCTGCACGAGCAAGTGAAGGCGAAAACCTAGAAACCATGCTCACTACTCGTCTTGACGGTATTCTAGAGCAAGTTGCCATCGTTGAAGGCCACATGCCTGAAGTCACTAAGTGGCAACGTGAAAAACTTTCACAAAAATTAGAAGAACTAAAAACCGATATCGACGAAGGCCGCCTAGAGCAAGAACTGATTTACCTTGCGCAAAAGCAAGATGTTGCAGAAGAACTCGACCGCCTCAAGTCACACGTCAAAGAAACCCACAAAATCCTAAAAAAAGGAGGCGCTTGTGGCCGTCGTTTAGACTTTATGATGCAAGAATTCAACCGCGAATCTAACACCCTAGCCTCAAAGTCAATCAACAGCGACATCACCAACGCCGCCGTTGAACTTAAAGTTCTAATTGAGCAAATGCGCGAGCAGATCCAAAATATTGAATAACACACCGATATTCTATCAGCTTTGAAAAACCGCCTCTCGGCGGTTTTTTATTGGGTTCATTTTATGAAGTATATTAACCTTCATAGTTTCGCTAAACTTCAACTGTCATTAGAATAAAAAGGCAACTGCATGATTAACCTGTTCTGTACACAAAAACTCATTGCAAAGCTCCCTGTCAATGAAGGAGTTATACCCACTTGTTCCGATACAAAGCTGACTGATTTAAGCCCGCCAAACACTCACCCTTTGTCAGATTGGCATGCTAATTTGCTCACAATACAACGCAGAAACTGTGTGCTCCTGATGCATAATCAAACCCGCTTTCCGGTATTTATTATTGGTCTCACCAAACCAGATTTTGCAAAGTTAGATTTTCTATTTGCTGATAGCTTTATGAATACCTTGCTAAAAGTAGGTGCAACTAACCAGCAATTACAAAAAGCAGCTTCATTACTCGGCCCGCTAACAATCGCCAAAGCCAATAACCGTAGTGTGCAAGGGACGATGAATCAAATGAAAGGCGATATAGAACATCAACTTTGGTTCGACCAAATTAACATCATGGATTGTTCGCCTTATAGAACTGCCGCCTGGTTAGCTGAACGCCCTTGCATGGTTAAAGGACAAAAAGACTGTATTTGGCCAATTAAGGAAATGCTCGCTTTATTAAGCTAAC
Source organism: Pseudoalteromonas sp. Isolate6 (assembly GCF_022398435.1). Taxonomy (NCBI): domain Bacteria; kingdom Pseudomonadati; phylum Pseudomonadota; class Gammaproteobacteria; order Alteromonadales; family Pseudoalteromonadaceae; genus Pseudoalteromonas; species Pseudoalteromonas sp. Isolate6. The sequence continues at coordinate 3,901 of NZ_JAKEVK010000202.1, forward strand.
GCTCCAATATCAACCTGCTAAGCCATTGCTAACTTAGCCGCCTGTTTCCACATAAATGCCGGCATGGTATTTCGCAACTGCCAAGTGATGTTCATGGGCTGCCTACCAATGTGCGATACATAGTCAACTTCGCCAAAATTAACAAATCCTATGGTTTTGCCAAATTCGTCTTTTGCTTGCTCTCTAACAAACAGAAAAAGTCGCTTACCCTTTGCTTTGTGAGTGACATAGTCTAGACCTCTACCATAATCAGGCCTTGCTGAGTTTTGGCTTTGCCAATGGAAAAGCTGTTCATTTATCGCGTAGTCGTGATACATAGTAGTGGGCGAAAACTGCTTTTCGTTTTCATCGAAGAATTCATCTTCTCGGACCCTATCTTTAAGCCATAATATCAATTGATTTGATAACTCAATTTGACGCTGTAATTGGTCGTCTCCGGCAGGCAAGCAATTAACCGCATACTCAATGATCCTGCTTAGAAACCGAGATAGCCATATTGCAGCTTCGGCTTGTTCAAGCACACGCTCCCCAATGTAGAATTGCTCTTTATTGAGGCGACCCGTGATCAAGTTAGTGATTATTTGCTCATAAATGCCAGTTTGATTCATAAGTACTGCTATTCCTTTAATTATGAAAGATAAATTTACACGCTCTCGCATTCAGTGAAAAGTGCGGTTTGATTCTTTAAGCGCTTTTTAGCCATTAACACCTCTACCACCCGCACGTTTAAAACCAACCCAATTAAGCGAGCGTAGTCATGCATTAAGCTAATAGCTAGCTCTCCAATCTGGCTCTTAATATTTATAAACAAGCTTAAAATTACGTCTAAGGATAATGGCGTTACCATAACTAAAGTTACAGCTACGTCGCACGCCAATCCGAATGTATCGCGGAAATTCTCAGCAAGTATCTCTGCAAACAAGTAAAGAACATAAATGGACTGCGACCTTAGGCAAGCGCAAAATCCGCTGCTGACGCGCTGAATGTACTGAGTTTGTGGGTGATTGTGTAGTTGGGTTCATCGTTTCTATTTTTTCCAAATAAGCCTCACTGATCTGTTGAGTTCATTTAGGAGTTTGCCCCAGTTTGTAGATAGTGCCCCAAATAATAAATGCTCTGTGGGCAGGGTTAGGGTGTGGCTAAGTGACGTGAATTAAGGTCTTGCCCAAACTGCCCCAAAAACCCCAAAAGCCCCAAAAGCCCAAAAGCCCAAAAGCCCAGGGATGAGTGCCAAAAGCCTTGTAAAAAAGGGAAGGTCTTGCTCAATTAGAACGCAACAACACATTTAAGCGCATAAAAATGCAAAATATTACACTTTTATGCACGATAAAGTGTGCAAAGCAAGTTGAGTACTCGTCTATGCGTTTTACCGAACGGGGGAATGCAGAGGTTGGAGGTCTACACAAAGTGACTTTATGGGTAACAATCTGTAGACCTAAAGGCGGACATACAAGCTTTCAACCAATCAAAACTGAATGATATTTTTTACTCACGTCATTTGGCCGACCTATAGCCTCATCGTTTAAAGCAAATCACTCAAACGATTTAAAAGTGCTTTACGGCTATTATTCGCCACAACAAAGCGCTTAAAGCGTTGTTCAAGCGCCGCTTCATCCGCTTTGAACTGATAGGCCTCACACAGCTGATGCAGATAGCGTGATGCCGCATCGTAACCACTGGCGCAAGTTCGATCCGCTTGCTCTTGTGCTTGCTGCCAGTAGTGCTCACGCCGATTGTAAACATCCGTCAACACTTTTTCTTTTTCTGCTTTTTCGATGGCTAATTTTTTGCGAGAGCTGCGGCTTGCTCTTGCTGTAATTGACTTTGCGCTTGCTCAATGAAAGGGGAAACTACCTCGGTGGTTAACCAGTATTGATAGATCTCGTCTGTGTTGATAGGTTCTTTTCGCGCCAGCGCTAAGGCTTGGTGACGGGTTAACTGGCCTTGCTCAAACAGCGCGCGTAATAGCATGTCTTTCTCTGCTTCTGAGAGACTATGGAGCCATGTATCAAACTGAAACTGGATTTGTTTGGCTTGGTGACTGGGTTGTGCGTTCAGCACCATGGCGAGTGCCTTAACCAATGCTAAAGGAATATCATACAGCGCTGCAAACGCCAGCACCTCTTCACTGAGGTGCTCAAAATCGAATTGAACTAACGGCACTCGTTCAACGTCATCATTAAAATCAAACGCTTTGAGCCACATAAAGTACACAAGGCGCCAATCCCCTTGCATTAACCCGCTGCGTAAAGCGGCTAAATGCTGGAAAAAGTCGTCAGCATGCTCATCGTCAAAATACTCGTCATACTCCTCAAGGGAAAAGATCAGCAACTGCCAATCATCGTTTTCGTGAACATGAAGACCATCACTTGAAAAGCCAAGTAAAGCTTCAGGGAGCGTTCCTGCTGGTAGCTTGATGTAGGCATCGATTGATCCCCAATCGGCATAGTAAAAGCCGATATCAAAGTATTTTAACATCAGCTCAAAAGGCTCTGCCTTTAGATCACTGTAGGTGTAATACACCTGAAAGGACGTAGCGCTGATCTCGGCACGGCTTGAAATGGCTCTGAGTGCTTGACGTGCTTTAGCATCTAAATACCCATCCAGACGCTCAAATTTATAGTATTGATATTCGCTCACGATGACCTTGCTATGTATTTTTTGTGAATTGAAAAGTTTGTTTTACTGTCATTGAAAAAGCGCTGCATTTTCTTGTTTGCGCTGCTCCAGTGTTTTAGTAATCGCAGATGCTGTCGTTTTACTGATCCCTTGCTGCTGTGCAAGATAAGTAAATTGACTGATGGCTTCTGCAACTTCTTCAATGACTTGCCTTGCATCATGCCAACTCCCATAACCAGCACTGGTCGCTAGTTTTTGCATCACTTTAAGTGGTGGCGCTTTGCCATAACCTCCGAACGCAGTGGCGTGTTCGTTAAATGGGTGTGGGCTGTAGGTAACATCGTAAAAAGGGGCAGGATCCCATTGACCGTCATCCACTTGCAAAAACGCCCAGTTTTTACTGTGGTCGTCTTGATTAGACGACAGCAGGTTAAAAACGGCACGGCGAAATTGTAGTTGTCCAGCCGCAGGCGATTTACACAACTGACGGCTGGCTTTAATTAAATCAATGTAATCTAAACTTGGCGTTCTAAAGTCTGCATCCAGCAGCCCGCAAGCGCTGTGCATATGCAGGCGACCTGAACTGCGATTGCCGCTTAAATTGGTCTGCTCCGTGACATAATCAAAACGCTTAAGCGCCAACCAGGCAGACGCACCGCTTGTAGGTGGTGCTTCAATGAGTTGCCATTGCGGCGGTTGACACTTAGCAAGTTCTGCCATTTGTAAATAAACCGCCTCACACAAACCTTCTTCATGGCCGAGCGCGAGATTCTTCGAGGTAAATTTAATCAGCCAAGCCTCATCTCTAGGCTGAGCAAAGGTTCGACAATACTGAGTTTCCCCAGCAGGCATATAAATCTGCGCTTTTGGCCTTGCCCCACCCGAACTACCACCCGCGACTAATGCAGCCAGTACCTGCTGAGTATGTCCATCTAACTCATCGTGATTATCATCCATATAATCTGACATTGAAGAATCGAACAGCGTTTGCGCTTCTAAGCCTAAAGTAGCTAAATCAATGTTAGCGTTCGTCGTGGTTGAAAACTCAGACACTGGAGAAAAAGACAGCGCTCCCATGCCTTTATCACCGACAAAGGCTAACCTATCCATCGCCGTTAATAGATTAGGCAGGATGCCCTTTTGCCGGAAAATACGATCTTGCAACAGCATGCCCCAGCCATCGGGCAAACAATCTCCAAATACGCCATGTACACCTTGATGCGGCGCTTTAGGTGCGACTTGAACTTGTGTGCTCGAATGCAAAGTAAAAGGTGATAAATTGCCAAACTGCTGCAAATAGCTGTCTGCATACTGAAAAAAAACGCCTTGCCGATTCTGCGCCAAGACCCCTACAGCAACCTGCTCACCTGAGCTTAATCTACGAGTTACCATGAGTTTTTGAATGGGTTTAAAACTCATCTTTTAGCACCTCATCAATACTAGAGGGCATTGTAGCGCGCTCTTTGTTAGATTGTGTGAGCTGATAAAGCCTATCCAATGAGTCGAGGGTTTGCCAGAGCAACAACAATTGGCGAAATGAAATTTGCCCAGTTAGCTCAAACTTCTTAATGGTGGCCGCAGGTACACAGCTTCGCTCAGCCAATGCAGATCGTGACAGTTTTGCCTGCTTTCGTAACTCACGCAAATAAGCCGCATAAGCTTGGCTTACATCGGTATCATCAAGTAAGGTAAAATTCATCCGCAAAAACCAAATGGATACAGTTATATCTATTATAGCGAAATAAAGCAGAAAATGGACATTATTGTATCCATAATAAATAATATGTTGAAAAACCACTCGATAAAGC
>NZ_JAKEVK010000203.1:0-8279 GCF_022398435.1 Pseudoalteromonas sp. Isolate6
GAAGGATTAACTGGAAGTTTAGCAAATGGTGGCCCCACCTGGACTCGAACCAGGGACCTAACGATTATGAGTCGTGCGCTCTAACCAACTGAGCTATAGGGCCATTTTGTGTTTTTGCGCGTTATATTCGTCCATGAAGCGTGGTTCCGGTCTCGGATTCAACGCTCAAGGTCGCTGCGCTAATATCCCTTCGCTTCCTCGACGTAAACTTTCTTTGAAAGTTTACCCAACTGAGCTATAGGGCCATCTGCTGTAGTAATTTAAAGGTAAATCACTGAAAGCGCAGGCAGTATAAAAATTTTTAACAGGCTTGTCACTATTAAAACGTGAAAAAGTCGGGACTAATGGATTGATCGCTCAATATTAAGCCAATGTTGTAGCGGTTAGGGTGTTGAGCTGTTCGGATCATTAAAATGGCGAGGTAGGTATTGGTCTGGTTTTACAGTGTAAAAAAAATAGAGTCACTTAGAATTCGGGTTGGATTTTTGCTGTAAATACAAGATGAGCAAGCAGTAACGTTCGTTGGTAGTAGGGCAGAGATAAAAGAAGCCGGTAATTAGCCGGCCTCTTTTAGGAGAACGAATTAGGTTATTGGTGCATGCCTAGTTTTTTCTCTAGGTAGTGGATATTCGTGCCACCGTTTTGGAAGTTCTCGTCTGACAAGATCTTCTTGTGAAGCGGGGTATTGGTTTTAATCCCGTCAATTACTAGCTCATTTAGTGCGTTTTTAGCACGAGCGATTGCAACATCACGGTTCTCACCATAAGTGATTAACTTACCGATCATTGAGTCGTAATGTGGCGGTACTGTGTAATCAGCGTAAATATGGCTGTCCCAACGGATCCCAAGGCCACCTGCTGGGTGGAAGCGTGTGATTTTACCCGGTGAAGGGATAAAGCTCTCTGGGTCTTCTGCGTTAATACGGCACTCGATTGCGTGACCACGGATCACCACGTCTTCTTGTGTGATAGAAAGCGGTTGACCAGCAGCAATCTTAAGTTGCTCTTTGATTAAGTCTACGCCAGTGACCATTTCTGTTACTGGGTGCTCAACCTGAATACGGGTGTTCATTTCAATGAAGTAGAACTCGCCGTTTTCGTATAAGAATTCAAACGTACCTGCACCGCGATAGCCGATTTCGATACATGCACGAGTACAGCGATCACCAATGTATTTACGCATTTCAGCTGTGATCCCTGGTGCAGGTGCTTCTTCCACTACTTTTTGGTGACGACGCTGCATTGAACAGTCGCGCTCACCTAAATGGATTGCATTGCCTTGGCCGTCAGCGAGTACTTGTACTTCGATATGGCGTGGATTTTCTAGGAATTTCTCCATGTAAACCATGCCATTACCAAAGAACTGCTTGGCTTCTTGTTGCGTCAACGCAATCGAGTCAACAAGCTCTTTTTCGCTACGAACGACGCGCATACCACGACCACCACCGCCACCTGCGGCTTTGATGATAACAGGGTAACCAATACGCTTGGCGATCTGCATGTTGCGATCGTTATCTTCTGTTAACGGGCCATCAGAACCAGGAACACAAGGAACACCAGCTTTTCTCATTGCTTCAATAGCAGAAACTTTATCACCCATTAGACGAATAGTGTCGCCTTTTGGACCGATAAAGATAAAGCCACTTTGCTCAACTTGGTCAGCAAAGTCGGCATTTTCAGAAAGGAAACCGTAACCTGGGTGAATAGCAACCGCGTCTGTGACTTCTGCCGCCGCGATAATACGAGGAATATCAAGGTAGCTTTCGCTTGCCGCAGGTTTTCCGATACAAATGGTTTCATCCGCAAGAAGAACATGTTTTAGGTCACGGTCAGCTGTTGAGTGCACAGCAACCGTCTTAATACCTAGCTCCTTGCAGGCACGCAATACACGAAGTGCAATTTCACCTCGGTTTGCAATGACTACTTTATCTAACATAACGTTGACCTTCTGCGTAATTATTCGATGATGAATAGCGGTTGGTCGAATTCTACTGGCTCACCGTTTTCAACTAGGATTGCTTTAACTACACCAGCTTTATCTGATTCGATCTGGTTCATCATCTTCATGGCTTCAACGATACAAAGTGTGTCGCCAACATTTACCTTTGAACCTACTTCAACGTATGCCGCTGCTGTTGGAGAAGAAGCTGTGTAGAAAGTACCAACCATAGGAGACTTAACTTGGTGACCTGCTGGTGCGCTGCTTTCTGCTGGTGCTGCTTCTACTGCTGCAGGAGCCGCCGCTGGTGCTGCTGGTGCAGGTGCCGCTGGAGCTGCCATGTATTGTTGAGGTTGTGCATAAACTGGTGCGCTGCTGTGGCGATTGATACGTACTGACTCTTCACCCTCAGTGATTTCTAGCTCTGCAATACCTGATTCTTCTACTAGCTCGATAAGTTTTTTGATCTTGCGAATATCCATACAATGACCCGCCTGTTAGTTAATTTGAGTTATTTTGTTTTCGCAATTGCGCTAACGCTGCATCAAATGCAGCGCGATAGCCCAACGCGCCTAATCCACATATCACGCCTTCCGCCACATCAGAAAAATAAGATTTGTGACGAAATGGCTCTCTGGCGTACACATTGGTGATGTGTACTTCATAAAAAGGGATGTCCACACTGAGTAAAGCGTCTCGAAGGGCAATGCTTGTATGGGTAAATGCGGCGGGATTAATGATAATCGCATCACATTGTTCATATTGAGCGTGAATAGCCTCGATTAGCTGCGCTTCACTATTACTTTGAATGTGTGACAAGCTGACTTGCTGTGCTTCTGCATATTCAGTTAATGCGTCAACAATTTCGTTGAGAGTCTGCGTGCCGTACTTGTGCGGCTCACGGCGACCTAGCATATTTAAATTAGGGCCGTTTACTAATAAAATCTTTAATTTTGCAGACATATTACGCGAACTTCCTTTAACTAAAGCATTAGCCAAAAATTTAGACTGTATGGCTTGTTAACTTAAGCCGAATTCCAGCAAATAGCAAATATTTCTCCATTTCGTGGAGTATTATAGAGAGTTCGAGGTAAATAGCAGCAAAATACTGGTCTAATGAGAAGGGTAGAGGGGCAAATAAGTTTGCCCCTAAAATGGTTACTTTGCGTCCTGCTTGGCCTTTTCTAGGTGGGCAGCAAAGTCTTTTGCGTCTAAGAAGCCAGTGATGCGGTGTGTTGGCATCTCATTACCTTGGCTATCAAAGATTAAAATAGTCGGTAAACCAAACACCGTAAATGCCTCCATGATCTCTTGAGTGTTGTCATTGGCTTTGGTCAAGTCGAGCTTTAATAGCTCGTAATCTTTGAACTGTGCTTGTACTTCAGGTTTTGGGAAAGTGTATTTCTCAAACTCTTTACACGCGACACACCACTCTGCGTATAAATCAACGATAGGCACTTTGCCTTTGGCATTGGCCTCAGCAACGGCGACTTTGAGTGCAGCTAAGTCAGGTAGTAACCTAAACTTCTGCTCTCCCGTAACGACCTCGGCTTGAGTCGATGTCGTACTTACAATAGCTGCAGGTGCTGGAAACAGGCTTGTTTTTAATGCATATAAGCCAACAATAAACAGAGTGATCGCAAAACCCCACAATGTGGTTTTACCTTTGCCTGCCTGTAATTGGCTTTGCCAATAATGCAAGTAGAGTGCTGTCGCTACGGCGAGGCCACCGGCCAGTGAGATAATCACTGTCGCATCGAGTATACGCTCTAGAAGGATAAGCGGTACGAAGAGCATCACAAAACCAAATAGCGTTTTGACCTGATCCATCCAGCCTCCTGCTTTTGGCAATAATTTTCCACCTGAGGTACCTAGCAGTAATAGCGGTAAGCCCATGCCCAAGCTAAGTGCGTATAGTGTTACCGCGCCCACCACATAGTCACCACTTTGCGCGACAAATAATAGCGCACCAGAAAGTGGAGCTGTGGTGCAGGGCGATGCAATAAGTCCAGATAGCACACCCATTATGAATACGCCCCAGTAATTGCCGCCTTTTTGCTTGTTACTGAGCTGAGTGAGTTTATCCATCATGCCGCTAGGTAAACGAATTTCGTAAACCCCAAACATAGATAGCGCGAGTGCGACGAACAATATACTAAAGCTGATAAGTACCGCAGGATGCTGCAAGTAGCCTTGAATTTGGCCACCGAAATACGCAACGACTAACCCAAGCGCCGCGTAAGTGACCGCCATACCTTGCACATAAACAAAAGATAGACAGAAGGCTTTTTTAGTCGAAAGGCCTTGTTGACCAGCGATGAGGCTCGACAAAATAGGGAACATCGGGAATACACAAGGGGTAAACGCAAGGCCAATACCCAGGCCAAAGAACGTCAAAATATTCGCAAGTAAGCTGCGTTGCATTAGCTGCTCAGTGAAAGACAAATTATCGTTATCCACAGAGGTGCTTTCGCTTTGAGCTTCTGCTTTTGTTTCAGGAGCTTTGGTGGACGTGGCCTTTGGCTTTTCTCCCGCAATCGTGCTTAACGGCACTTCTACAATTTCTGGCGGATAGCAAAGTCCAGCTTCGGCGCAGCCTTGATAGCGTATTTTTACGATTGCACCTTGCTCGATATTACTGAGCTTAGAGATAACAGATAAGTTATTGAAGTAGACTTCAGTGCGACCAAAAAACTCATCTTCAATCATCTTTCCTGGTTCAAGCTCCGGCACTTGGATGTCGGCTTGTTTAGCGATAATTTGAAGATTCTTCTTATATAAGTAATAGCCGTCGGCGATGTCCCAACCTACAAACAAGGTGTTGCCTTGCTGGTCAAAATCGAACTTGAATGCTTCTTTTACTGGTAAAAAAGTCTGTTGTTTAGGAGCCAGTAAGCTGTCTAACACCGCATTGTTTGCTTGTGCGGGAAACCACATCAGCAATGAGAAAAGAACTACTAAGAGTCGCATTACAATAATACCTCGTCCATCCATTTGAAATAAGCTAAGTTGCCACTGGTGACGTCCACAACTTGAATTTCTGGGACATCATAACTGTGTAGTTCACGAATAGTGGTCATCACTTGCTCTAGTTTTTCGGATTTTGTCTTGATTAACAGCTTGGTCTCTTGTGCATGTTCAACCTGACCTTCCCAAACATAAATAGATTCCACTGCTGGGATTAGGTTCACACAAGCTGCAAGTTTTTGCTCTACAAGTTGCGTCGCAATTTTACGCGCTTCTGCAACTGAATCGCATGTAGATAAGACGAGTTTATATCTTACGCCCATTGTCATTTCCATTTTAGGGTTAGTAATGGCATCTTAGCGGATAGCTCCTCTTTTCTAAAGCGTCTTACTTGTATCGCTTGAATTAAGACCTTAGCACCCATATTTATCTTTCGTAGATTTGGAGAAAGTATGTTTAGATTCTTATTTATTTTATTTATCGCTATTCCGATTATTGAAATTGCTTTGCTGATCCAAGTCAGCGAGGTGATAGGCGGTTTTGCTACCATTGCGCTTGTAATTGGTACCGCCATTTTAGGGGCAAGACTGGTTAAACAGCAGGGTCTTGGCGCTTATGTCAACGTACAGCAACAGATGTCTCGTGGGCAATTGCCTGCACAAGATTTATTTACCGGTTTGTGTGTGATCATTGCAGGTGTGCTATTGATGACGCCTGGGATCATGACCGATGTATTAGGCTTTTTACTGTTAACCCCAGCCGTTAGAAAAAAGCTGGCGCAGTCGCTTTTAGCTCATGCCACCGTAAGAGTGCAAACAGGCATGCACTCAGGTCAGTCACCGTTTGCTAACCAATCACGCGACGAACGTCCGGATCAGCAGGAAGAAATTAGAGATCCATTTAAAAATCAATCGGGTAGAAATTCTTCAACAACGATTGAAGGTGAATACGAAAGAAAAGACTAAATTTTTTTGGTTTTTTCTCTTGGGTTTTAATTTGCCCATCCCCATAAATGAAAGCAATTAAAATTGCGTGTGTTAACCACAACCTGTGGATGTAACACCGCCTTAAAAAAGCATTATTTCTGTCATTGTTCAGAAACTGTTAGGAGAACTATATAAATGAACATTCGTCCTTTACATGATCGCGTCATTGTTAAGCGTCTTGAAGAAGAAACAAAGTCAGCTGGCGGCATTGTGTTAACTGGTTCTGCAGCTGAAAAGTCTTCACGTGGTGAAGTGGTTGCAGTAGGCAACGGCCGCGTGTTGGACAATGGTGAAACTAAAGCACTACAAGTAAAAGCTGGCGACACAGTGTTGTTCGGCTCTTACATCGAAAAAACTGAGAAGATCGAAGGTCAAGAGTACCTGATCATGCGCGAAGATAACATCTTAGGCATCGTAGAATAATTAATACTTTTTAGTTTAATCGACAACAGAATTTAAGAGGAATTTATAACATGGCAGCTAAAGAAGTTCGTTTTGCAGGTGACGCTCGTACAAAAATGCTAAAAGGCGTAAACGTCCTAGCAGACGCAGTAAAAGTAACACTAGGTCCTAAAGGCCGTAACGTTGTTTTAGAAAAGTCATTCGGTGCACCAACTATCACTAAAGACGGCGTATCTGTTGCGAAAGAGATCGAGCTTGAAGATAAGTTCGAGAACATGGGCGCACAAATGGTTAAAGAAGTTGCGTCTAAAGCAAATGACGCGGCGGGTGACGGTACTACCACTGCAACTGTTCTTGCTCAAGCTATCGTGAACGAAGGCCTTAAGTCAGTTGCTGCGGGTATGAACCCAATGGACCTTAAGCGTGGTATCGACAAAGCAGTTATCGCCGCAGTTGAAGAGTTAAAAACGCTTTCAGTACCTTGTTCAGACGCAAAAGCGATTGCACAGGTTGGTACTATTTCAGCTAACTCTGATAAAGAGATCGGTGACATCATTGCTGAAGCAATGGAAAAAGTAGGTCGTGAGTCTGGTGTTATCACTGTGGAAGAAGGTCAGTCACTACAGAACGAACTAGATGTAGTTGAAGGTATGCAGTTTGACCGTGGCTACCTATCACCATATTTCATCAACAACGCTGAAAAAGGCCAAGTTGAGCTAGATAATCCACACATCCTTCTAGTAGACAAGAAGATCTCAAACATTCGTGAACTTCTACCTACATTAGAAGCAGTTGCTAAAACAAGCAAGCCGCTACTAATTATTGCAGAAGACCTTGAAGGTGAAGCGCTAGCAACTCTGGTTGTAAACAACATGCGTGGTATTGTGAAAGTTGCAGCGGTTAAAGCGCCTGGCTTTGGTGACCGCCGTAAAGCGATGCTACAAGACATCGCAATCTTAACTGGTGGTACAGTTATCTCTGAGGAGATTGGCCTTGAGCTTGAAAAAGCAACAGTTGAAGACCTAGGTACAGCTAAGCGCGTGGTTATCACTAAAGATGACACAACAATCATCGACGGTGCAGGCGAGCAAGAAGCAATCGATGGTCGCGTATCACAGATCAAAGCACAAATCGAAGAAGCGACTTCTGACTACGACAAAGAGAAGCTACAAGAGCGCATGGCAAAACTTGCAGGCGGTGTTGCAGTAATCAAAGTTGGCGCAGCAACTGAAGTTGAAATGAAAGAGAAGAAAGACCGCGTTGAAGATGCACTACACGCAACTCGCGCAGCGGTTGAAGAAGGTGTAGTACCAGGTGGTGGTGTTGCACTAGTTCGTGTAGCGAGCAAGATTGAGTCGCTAACTGGTGACAACGAAGACCAAAACCACGGTATTAAAGTGGCACTTCGTGCGATGGAAGCACCACTTCGTCAAATCGTTTCAAACGCAGGTGACGAAGCATCAGTTGTGGTTAACGCAGTTAAAGCTGGCGAAGGTAACTACGGTTACAACGCTGCAACTGGCGAATACAGCGACATGATTGAAATGGGTATCCTAGACCCAACTAAAGTAACGCGTTCTGCACTACAGTTCGCAGCATCAGTAGCAGGTCTTATGATCACTACAGAAGCGATGGTTGCTGAAATTCCGAAAGAAGAACCTGCTGCTCCAGATATGGGTGGCATGGGCGGAATGGGTGGAATGGGCGGCATGATGTAATAAACATCACCTCCTAAGCACTACACGCTTTAGAAAACCCTAACAGATTGATGTTAGGGTTTTTTTGTGTCTGAAATTTGCTAAAGCGCCATCAATTTAGGGGGATAAAGTGGGGTATCGATTTAACGCCCATGTGTTATTTTTTAGAGTGGAAAAAGTGCGCTGCAAAGTTTTGTATTACTTTCTTTTACTGCCCCATGTTAAAGGAAGTAGGCAGCTGGATTAGAAAAGTTGAGGTTCACTATAAATACATTGATGGTAAATATTG
>NZ_JAKEVK010000204.1:0-8234 GCF_022398435.1 Pseudoalteromonas sp. Isolate6
GAGTGGAGCTGCACTTGCCGAACCTGCCGTTAATAGTAATAGAAGCGCATAACAGCGCGCTCTTCTCAAATATATCTTTTTCACAGTTGTATCCTTATTAAATAAGCTTGCTAATTTACAAGCCTATTTAACATAGGATTAAAGTATACAATATTCAATATAATGTTCTTGTGAGTTGGCGGAAGGTATGGATTTTACAATCGTAAAATCCTCAACTAAATTTAGAGAGGGAGGTATTAGGCTCAGGAATCCTTTTGTTTACCAGGTAATTGAATGATGTATATGAATTTTCTGAGGTACCTATTTGTCGTTTTTTGCTTAGCTGTCACTGCTAATGTTGATGCAACAACGATTCAGATATTTTTGGATGATGAAGAAGACCTCGCTATTTTGACGCAAAAAGCTAAACCTGAAAATATTGCTGGCGCAACCAACAAAATACTATTTGAACAGTTAAACCTCTCAAACATTGAGTTTCTCGGCGCAAGTTATAAACGGACGTTACGCTCAATGCTAAAGCAAGATAAATCAGCTATTTGCACTCTTAACAAAGTAAAAACTACTTATCGCGAAAAAAACTTTCTATTCAGCTTGCCAGTAAATTTTTATATCAGTAGACGTTTATATAAACATGCTGATTCACCACCATTATCTAAGGAAGTACTTAATAAAGAGGGAAGTGTTGTCTCACTTATGCATTTGTTTAATATATACAGGAACAAGCTGATAGTAATTGCTGACGACTTATCATATGGACCTTTTTTAGATAAGCAATTAGCACAATTGGATAGTACAAATAAAGCGGTACGAGGTGGTAGTAATCATTATGAGACCGTACATAGGATGTTTGAGTTGAAACGCGTGGATTTTTTGCTGAGTTATCCGGTTGAAGTGATGCGATATGCCAAGAGCAACCAAGATAAATATGAGTCCTATTTGATAGCGGACTCACCTCGGTTTATTTTAGGGCATGTGATGTGTAATAAGACACAAGTAAGTAGGCAACTGTTAGAGAGAATAAATCAGATACTTCTCAGCAATTATGATACCAAAGCGTTTCTACAGGCCCATGTTAACTATTTGCCAGCTCAGGAACACCAGTTTATTCAAGACGTTATAGCGCGCTACATAGTTCAATTAGGCTTAGACTGAATTGCTATAAATATCTCTGATCCGTGGCGGTGATAATACGAACCTACCATCCCCCAAATCTTGGCCAAAATTCGATGTCATCATGACTTAACACATGATAGCCCGAGTGCTGGGCGGCTGTTGCACATGCATGATTCGGTAAAATACGTAGTAGGTCACCATGTTTCATGTCTGGTAAGGTGAAGCCGGGTTCACATTCAATAACGCCATGCTCTTGATTTGCTGAGGTTACTTTGAGCCCCGGCAGCAAATTACCTGCTTGGTCACAAACGAGGCCATAGCCACAATCAAACGCTTGACTCGCGGTACCTCTGTCTCTTGAAAGCGCCATCCAGCCAGCATCTATAAAGAGCTTATTTTCACTACGCTTGATACCCGTGACACGCGTTAGCACGCTTAGTGCAATATCTTCGATGTCACATATGCCGATACCAGCCATAACAAGGTCAAAGAATGTATAGACCCCGGCTCGCACTTCAGTGATCCCATCTAGGTTTTGCGTTGACAGTGCTGTTGGGGTAGAGCCAATACTCAGCACTGTTGTGGTGATCCCAGCCTCTTCCAGCATGGACGCGGCTGCCACAACTGCTGAGCGCTCTTTCTCAGCAAACAGTATTAGCTGCTCGGCCGTGCTACACGCGTATGAGCCACCGGCATGCGTTAGTAAACCCAGATATAAACCACTGCTTTCCAGTATGGTTGCGATGGTTACGATTTCTTTGTTTTTAGGGCTAAGTCCTGCGCGATGTCCGTCGCAGTCTATTTCTATCAAGCATGGAATCGTGCATTCATTTTCCGAGCAAAACTGGGAGACAAACATGGCTTGTTCCATACTGTCTAGCAGTATGGTTAGATTGACACCTTGGTTGATAAGGGCTAAAACACGTTGTAACTTATCCTCTGTTATCCCCACTGCGTAGGTGATGTTGGTGTAACCTTCCGCTGCAAATGTTTCTGCTTCTTTTAGAGTGGAAACCGTACATCCCGCTTGTTTGTCGGCCAAGATATAGCTTGCGGCTGCAATGGATTTTACCGTTTTCAAATGTGGGCGAAGGGTTACATTAAAAGCATCTAGATGCTTTTCCATGCGCGAAAGGTTATGCAAAAAGGTAATTTTATCAACAACTAAACATGGTGTTTGTAAAGATCCTAATGATGTAAACATAGCTCAATCATACTCCTATGCGTTCTATTTCCTGTCGATTGCTTGGGGACCAGACTCGTTCACAAGCGTCTTTTTTGTTAAGCCAAATAAAATCTGTATGTTCATCTTCAGCAAGTACCACATTGATCCCTGATGGCACTTGAACACTAAAAACATGCTCGGTATTAATGGTAACACCCGGCTCATAGCGATGAAGCCACTGCGGTCTTATCGTGTATTGATTTGTTTTATTATGCGACTGGATAGTGAGCCCAAGCGCTTTGGCGTCAATGCCGGTCTCTTCTTTTAACTCTCTATACGCGGTAGCGATTGGAGTTTCACCGGGATCTACTCCCCCAGTTACTGATTGCCAAAAGTGTTTGTCATCCGCCCTTTGTAATAGCAAAAACTCATTATGCTCGTTGTATATTACGACTAATACTGAAATGGGTTTACGTGGTGCCGGCATGGTTTACATCAAATCAGGAACATGTGCTTTGAGTTTATCCAGTTGAGTTGCACTCGGCAATTGGTCAAAAGCGAATTTTAGACAAAAAAAAGCAGGCCATCTGGCCTGCATAAAAACTCCAATAGCAACAAGCTGTGCCAAGGAAATCCCAATAATGCCAACATCCTAGTCGGCAAGCTCTACTTCTCGGGAGTTCAATTGTGACTTTAGGCACGCCTAAATACGCAGGTAAAAAGGTGCAGCCCCAAAGGAACGAGACCAATGCTAATGTAATGTTTAGTACTTGTAAACTAAAAATTGAAAAAAATAGTTTAAACGGACTTTTTTTGCTCACTTTGAAATATAAATGCTTCTAAAATGATTGAATAGTAATCACTGTAACTATTTGTTATTTATATAGTTGGTGATATTTGTACCTTAAATGGTTCAGTGGTTGTTGCAATTTTGTATCTCTTCTGTATGTTAATGAATTGTACAACATGTAAGCTAGGAAAGGAAAAATGAAATTTACATCAGCTATTATCGCAACATCATTATTGGCAACCAGTGCCGCGGTAAACGCGGCTATACCTTATAAAAACGAACAGTACCAATTTACCCAACCAAGTGGTGAGGTGATCACTCTTATTCTTAATGGCAATACGTACTTTGCTCAGCAGCGTACACCTGACGGCGAGCTTGTGGTGTATGATGCCTCGCTCAAAGGCATGGCTTACGCAGAGGTATCAGCCGATGGGGAACAGCTTATATCAACAGGTAAGCTTGTGACCAAACGCAACAAGCGAGGCATACAACGTCACTCAGTAAACGCTATGCAGCAAGGACTATCCTCAACTGCTATTGCAAAAAAGGTAAAAGCGGCGCAGCAGGTAATGTTGGGTCAAAACCAAACACCAGTCGACTTGATACATACGCATCAGTTTGAGCGTAGTGATAATACAACAGCGTTGAATGCTGAGATCAGCGGTCAAGTAAAAGGGTTAACCATCATCATTGATTTCCCTGATGAGCGCGGCACAATCACAAAAGCGCAAGTTGAGCGTTTTTTAAATGACCAAAATTACAATGAATTTGGTAACGCGCAGTCAGTAAGAGGGTATTTTTCTTCGGTCTCTGGCGGCAAGCTTGACTATACCAATACAGTAACAGCTTATTACACAGCCAAGAAAAACAAAGCGTATTATGCGGATAGCACATTAAGCTCAACGGTACGTTCGCAAGAACTCATAAAAGAAGCGCTAAATTGGCTTGAATTTCAGCAAGGATTTGATTTTAGCTCGCTGACTACAAATAGTAGTGGGCAGATCCGTGGGTTAAATATTTTTTATGCTGGCAACTCTGATAGTGCATGGTCTAAAGGTTTATGGCCACATATGGCAAGACTCAGTCCACGTTTTTGTGCTGATGGGGTGTGTACCGATCGTTATCAAATCACCGATATGGGAAATAGCCTTGCAATTGGTACCTTTGTACATGAGTCTGGTCACTTAATTACAAATTGGCCCGATCTTTATGATTATGACGGCAGCTCAGAGGGCTCAGTTGCAAGTTTTGGCGTTATGGGGTTCGGCGCGATTGGCGCTTCCAATCGGTTCAAGCCGACACCACCTGTTGCACATTTCAGAGCCATAGCCGGTTGGGATACAGTAACTGAACTTAATCCTGCCATAAATGCCAATGCCCCAACGGGAAGACTCAGCCATATTTCAGGCGCTAATAGCTCGTATAAATGGACCAATCCAAGTAACGCGAATGAAGCCTTTTACATTGAGGCGATCCATCAATCGGGACAGAACTCAGAGCAACTCGATTCAGGTTTGGCTATTTGGCACGTTGACACTGCGGGTAATAACTCGAATGAATGGCATCCGTATATCCAAATGGAGCATGGTGATGCCAAGCGAGATCCCGAAAATGGCCGAAATCGTGGGGATAATAGTGATTTATTTGATGTAGCAGGAGAGTTTAGTGCAACGCTGCCAAATGCGTTGAATAGCAAAGGGACAAATGCGTTATGGTGGAATGGAAGCGACTCAGGCTTGTCCATTAGCAATATTTCTGACCCCGCTGCAGAGATCCAATTTACCGTAAGCGGTAGTACAACCCCACCACCAGCGGGAGATGTTTACACTGGATACTTAGCGGACAAGCAACAAGCCATACAACCTGACGGCAGTTGGTTTCAGTACGGCGGTGGCACAATCGCACTGACTTTAGAGGGACCCTCGAACGCAGATTTTGATTTAAAACTCGAAGCTTGGCGAGGTGGTTCATGGCAGCAAGTTGCCATTTCGGAGGCGCCAACCTCACAAGAGTCAATTAACTATATGGCAAATTCAGGTTATTACCGCATCTTGGTTTACTCATACAGCGGTGCTGGTGATTACCGTTTAACGGTGCAAAAATAGCAGTTCGGGTGGCAGATTAATTAGGGCCTGTTGATCTTTGCTGTTTGATTTTTGTTCTCCTGAGTGTGTTTTGGTCGCGACGCTCGACTTGCCGCCTAGTGATCTAGGCAAAAGTTGAGCAACAATGAACAAAGCGCACTCAGGTGAACTCAAAGGACTGCGCTTGATTAGTATTTCTACTGTGTTCTCGCCTGACTCACATAGAATAACTATGCTACGCAGGCTCTGCCTTTTACACATACCAATCAAACTGCTGCAAAAACAAACTTGAAAGGTAAACAGGCCCTAATCTAGGCTAAGAGCAAGCCACGCTGCTTGATAAAACAGCGTGGCTGTTTTCATGTTGGTGAGCATGCTAGTTCGCTAAAATTCATTTTCTTATCTATATTTCATACTTTATTATCAAAACTATGCTAATAATGCAGTCATGCACATTGTTTGTTATGGAATAGCTTATGAACTTTTTTCGAAAGCCAGATCAAGAAGTTGAAAATTTGACCGCTGAACTTAACCGTGCTCGGGCATTACTTTCTGCTATTGATGAGGCGGTCGCGAAAATTGAGTTTACACCTGATGGTCAGATTGCTGCTGTCAATCAACACTTTCTCGCTGTGGTGGGCTACACCGAAGCTGAAGTGATAGGGCAGCATCATCGTATTTTTTGTCATAAGGACTACGTAAATTCGTCAGAATATCGCAGTTTTTGGGCTAACCTTAAGCGCGGCCAAGCTCAGTTTGGCAATTTTGAGCGTGTTAATAAAAAAGGAGAAGTGGTTTGGCTCGATGCTACCTACTTCCCAGTTGAAGAGAATGGCAAAGTCACTCGTATCGTGAAAATTGCGAGTGACATCACAGCAGAAAAACTCACGATAAAAGCACAAGAAGCGATAGCCAACGCGCTAAATAAATCCATGGCAACAATAGAGTTTACGCCTGAGGGAGTGATTTTAGATGCGAATCAAAATTTCACTGCAACAGTGGGTTACAAGCTAAGTGAGATTAAAGGCCAGCATCATCGAATTTTCTGTGACGATCGCTTTTACAAAGAGCATCCACATTTTTGGCAAGAGTTGGCAAAGGGTCAGTACAAAAGTGGGCAGTTTCTCCGTCTAAGTAAATCCGGTGAGAATATATGGATAGAAGCAACGTATAATCCTATTTTCAATGAGCACGGCAAAGTAATCAAAGTCATAAAGTTTGCAACGAATATAACATCTCGTGTGCAAAAGGCTCATCAGGTGGCAAAAGTAGCTGAAATTGCACAAGTAACTGCAGAACAAACTGAGCAGATAGCCGCTCGTGCGAGTTCATTATTGCAAGAGTCAGTCAGTACTTCAGGGCTTATTTCTAATCAAGTGCAAAATGCGATGGCCGCAATCTCAAAACTTAATGAACAGTCAAAAGGGATCTCTGCAATTGTCTCTACCATTAGCGCAATTGCGGAGCAAACTAATTTACTGGCGTTAAATGCAGCGATAGAGGCCGCAAGAGCGGGTGAGCAGGGAAGGGGATTTGCAGTGGTAGCCGATGAAGTAAGAAGCCTAGCTGCTCGTACTTCGCAATCAACCAACGAAATTAATGAAGTGGTCAATCAGAATGAAGTGCTAACCAAAGAAGCCACCGCATTGATGAATACTGTGTCTGAAAGTACAGAGCTTGGCCTTGCGCAGATCGATGAAGTGAATAAAGTGATGGATGAAATAAAACAAGGTGCAGAAAATCTCACAAACACGGTTAAAGGGCTGTCAGACTAACTTAAATATCGCCGCATAAAGCGGCTCCCACCAATTTTTTGGTAGGTGCGGGTTTACCTGCACTCCTATCTCTAGTGCTCGGCGCGTAAAGCGCCTCCTACCAAGGGCTTGAATATATTGTGGGAGCGGGTTCACCCCGCGATCTTTTCCCCAATAATCGCCGCATAAAATGGCTCCCACCAAAGGCTTGAATATATTGTGGGAGCGGGTTCACCCCGCGAGCTTTTCCCCAATAATCGCCGCATAAAGTGGCTCCCACCAAGGGTTTGAATATGGTGTAGGAGCGGGTTCACCCCGCGATCTTTTCATCAAGAACGTTTCCCACTGCGACATAATGTGAATGGTTTATTTTTCAGCTAATTATCATGCCGCAATTGGGCCGGAAATTTCATTACCGATCACCAATAAGGCTTCGCATATTGCACTTCTGTCACCAAATAGCTATTGCTTTTGGCATCTTATAATCTGCGATTGTAAAAATTGTCTTTAAACTTAATGTCGTGGAAATTCACCCTACCTACTTGACCTAAAGTTGACTTGAGGAATTAGTATTCATCGGCACACTAATAAATGGGAGACAAAGTATGAAAGCAGAGTTTTGGCAAGAGTTATGGGAAAGCGAACAAACTGGTTTTCATGAAGGGCAAGTAAACCGAATGCTGCTAAAGTACGGTGAGCTTTTAAACCTAAAAGAAAATAGCAGGGTGTTATTGCCACTATGTGGCAAGACACATGACATATTTTATTTCTTAGGAAAGGGCCATCATGTGATTGGCGTAGAGTTATACGAACCCGCAATTACAGCATTGTTTGAAGCGCTAAAAGTGAAACCTAATATCAGCCGTGAAGGAGCGTTTACCCTTTACCGAGCCACAAATCTAACGATTTACGTTGGAGACTTCTTTACGATTACCAAAGCTGAACTTGAAAATATTGATGCCATCTATGACCGAGCAGCATTAGTCGCTTTACCTGAAGCTATGCGCCGCAAATATAGTGAGCATCTCAACGCTATCACGAATGCAGCATCACAGCTGTTAATCTGTTTTGAATACGAGCAATCGCAAATGGAGGGGCCTCCATTTTCTGTTTCAGCAGACATGGTCACAAGCTATTACGGTAATAGCCACAAAATTGAGCTACAAGCACGTCAATTGGTCATGGGAGGGTTGAAAGGACTCGATGAGGCAGTTGAAAGCGTGTGGTTACTCAATAGCCTGAACTCGGAAAAATCAGTTTGCTAACTTTTTGTAAAAACTCAGTTCAAATAAAACTACATAAATAAAAAAATGCATCCATTTTACAAT
>NZ_JAKEVK010000205.1:0-8076 GCF_022398435.1 Pseudoalteromonas sp. Isolate6
TGTATATACAAGATAGAATTATGTTTGAATTAAAATATCACACACCTTTTAGCTGGACTGAAAAAGTCCTAGCCGACTTTGATACCTTTCTTCAAGATCACGCCGCTGCAGAAAAAAAAGCAGCGGGAATGGCGATGGCAATGCTTGGTCATTACCCAGATAGGATCAAGCTGGTAAAAGCAATGGCAGATCTCGCAATAGAAGAAATGATCCATTTTAAACAGGTACTTAAGATCTTAACCGAGCGTGGTACGCTACTAGGTAACGATCAAAAAGACCCCTATATAAAACAAATGCGCGCACTTTTCCGCCAAGGCACAGATGAATATTTAATTGATAGATTGCTGATTGGCGCAGTAATTGAGGCTAGGGGCCATGAGCGTTTTTCTTTAGTTGCAGAAGCGCTTCCTGAAGGCAAAGAGAAAGACTTTTATGTTGCCATTGCTAAGTCAGAAGAAAAGCATAAAAACCTCTTTGTGGAGCTCGGCTATGAGTATTTCGACAAATTAACAATAGATAACCGCCTAGAAGAAATTCTCATCGCAGAAGCAGATATCTGCAAAGGCATTCCATTTAGCGCTGCGCTTCATTAGTATGAAATAACTGGGATTAAATAATAATAACAAGGACATAACAATATGAAATTAAGTGCTTTTTTATGCACCAGCTTCATTCTAACTTCAAATTTTGCAGCAAAAGCTGAGACCTTTAGCGCATTGAATGCTTGGAAAGAACTCGATCATAACTTGCAAACCCATTACGCTTATTTAGAGGACTTTAAAGGTTACCAACAAACTCGGCAGTTATTTGAAAAGAAGTTAAATAACTTAGACTCAAAGCAGGCCTTTATTGACTTAAGCCAAGCATATTTACGCCACTTTACAGATCCGCATCTCAATCTAGGTCCATTAAATGAAGAGGATTACAGTGTCTATCCAACAGGTGCAGATATGTATGTCGAATTCTATGATAACAGTGCACTTATTATTGACGTCAAGCGTAGTAGCGATGCAGATGTTAAAGGATTAAAACCCGGAGATATCGTGGTGAAGATAGATGGAAATACGATAACTCAAGCCATCCAAGACGTAATGCAGGTGCCATTGAGTCAATTAAATAAGGCTCAGAAGAGTTACGCACTGAATGTTGCGTTAGGAGGAAAACGTTATAAAACACGCGAAATTGAATTTAAAAGGGATACAAAGTTAGTCACCGTCGAACTTGCCGCAAGTTACGATGCAATAAATGCGCTAGGCAAAGGGCTTAAAGTATCCTACGAAAAAATAGATGAATTTGGTCATATTCGATTTAATAACGCCATGGGTAACACCCAAACCGTTGCTGAGTTTAAAGCTGCATTAAAGTCTCTAGGTGAAGTGAAAGGTTATATTATTGACCTTAGAAATACACCCAGCGGCGGAAATACAGGCGTAGCAGAACCCATACTTGGACATTTTACTGCTGCGCCAAGCGTATATCAAAAGTACCGTACGCAAACAGGAACTGTACAATTCAACAAAGCAGAGTTAAAAGACGCGCTCACTAAACCAGCAAAGCAACAGATAAAGGTTCCGTTTGTCGTACTTGCTGGGCGCTGGACTGGCAGCATTGGAGAAGGAATGACAATAGGTTTTGATGCTTTGGGTGCGGATGCAATAATTGGTGCACCGATGGCTGATTTACTCGGCGGGATCAAACGTCTCGACCTTGCTCAAAGTGACGCTTGGGTTGAAGTTGGATTTGAACGTTTATATCACGTAAATGGTGGTTTTCGTGAAGACTTCGAACCAAATATAATCGTGGCTGGCGACATGGACAAAAATGGTAAAGACGTAGCATTAGAAACAGCAGTGTCAGTTTTACATTCGAAAACGAATTCAGGTCAAAAAGTAGCCCGTAAACATCCAACGAAATTTTGATTGTATAAGAGAGTAAGCTAGTCTCTCTTTTAATTCATCGTATTTAACATAATCTAAATTATAGGATGTTATATCTGTAGTGATTGTAATATCAAGAAAGCCAATTTAATCATCTCCAATATGTCCAATACTAGACGGTATCGGACATTAATAAAAAGTTTACCGTATTTTCTATTGAGCTATGGTTTAGCTTTTTATAGTATGTGGTTGAATTTGTAATTTGAAGTATCGACATATGGAATTTGTAAGACCGCTAGAACCAATCTTGATAATTGATGACGCTGTTGAGATCAGAGATTTTCTGACACAGATTTTGGAGAACTTAGGGTTTGAAGAAGTTTATGGTTGTGAAGACTTTGACTCCGCAAAGCCGCTACTAAAGCATAAGCAGCCCAGTGTTGTCTTTTTAGATATTGAGCTTCCCGATACAGATGGTACCGAGATCCTATCCTACATTAACGAAAACTTTCCAGTGTCTCATGTCATCATGTGCTCTGGCCATAATAGTATGGAGAATGTTCAAAATACTTGGGAGCTTGGTGCTAAGGGCTTTATCGCTAAACCTTTCAATGCACACAAAGTGGATTCGGTAATGAAGCGTTTAGAGCTGGTTACATGAATGAACAAATAAAGAAACTTACCGATGCGCTTTCTACCGTTATTTTAGAAAAGCCTGAACAAGTAAAGCTCGCGATCTGCAGTCTTTTGTGCCGAGGTCATTTGCTAATTGAGGATTTGCCAGGTATGGGTAAGACGACGCTGTCTCATTCTCTTGCCGACGTGCTAGGTCTGACATATCGTCGAGTGCAATTTACTAGCGATCTACTCCCAGCTGATATTACAGGTACTTCCATTTTTAACCGTGAAAATCAGTCATTCGAATTCCATCCTGGTCCTATTTTCAGCCAAGTTTTACTGGCCGATGAAATCAACCGCGCAAGTCCAAAGACGCAAAGCGCCTTATTGGAATCCATGGAAGAACACCAAGTAACCATTGATGGCGTGAGCCATGAACTCCCTAGCCCATTTTTTGTGATTGCAACGCAAAATCCTCAGCATCAATCTGGCACGCATCCATTGCCAGAATCGCAACTAGACCGCTTTTTTATGCGTATAAGCTTGGGATACCCTTCGGAAATAGCAGAAGCACAGTTAATTAAATTAGCTGGAAAAGCGAGAAAACTGACTCAAGCACCGCAAGTGATCGATGGCAAAACACTTTTGGCGTATCAGCAAGTTGTGCCCAATATAGTGCTAAGTGACGCTATTATTGATTATATCCTTCGCTTAGTTAACTACACACGCAGCTCAGGTCAATTTAGCGACCCTTTATCGCCAAGAGCTAGTATCGCGCTTGCAGCCGCAAGTCGTGCATATGCGTTTATTAGTGGTCGAGATTTCGTGATCCCCGATGATGTTCAAGCCGTTTTCACTTCAGTCTGTGCCCATCGACTTGGCGTCACCACAACTAATGAAGCAGAAGTTCAGACGCAGGTCTTTCAAAACGTACCGGTACATTAAGCATGATTAACCGCTTGAAACGGAAAGTTCAGCAGCATATTTATAAACGACATCAACGTTCAGAAATACGGTTATCTCATAATAATATCTACATACTGCCATCTAAGGATGGCGGTTTTTTTATCGCTGTGGCTTTGCTTAATTTCGTATTGGGGATCAACTATCAGAATAATCTGATACTTGCAGTGTCCTACATTATGGCTGTGATGATGATAGCCGCCCTATTTTTAGGTTTTTTCAACCTGAACAATACAAATGTTCGGTATCTGGGTAGTAATGCTAATTTTAGCCCATATAGTTCATCTATTAGACTCAGTATTTCATCTGGCGCAGAGATCCAATCACTCAGACTATCAAGTGAATACAACCAAACGGCAACCCATATTTCGAAAGTAAGTGATGAAAAAGTTATCGAGTTAGCCGCCCCTGAATTACCTCGTGGTATATATGATACTGGGGTAATTAAAATTCTCAGCTACTTCCCATTTGGTCTTATTCGTACCTGGTCGTATATAAAACCACACGATGTTTTCTACGTTTACCCTACTCCATTATCCGTTATAAACACGGAGTTTAGCTACGGCAATGCATCAAATACCAGCCAAGGCATACAACAGAAAGAACGCTCAGCTGAATTTGACCATCTCGCACAATATCAAAAAGGCATGAGCTTGAGTCGTGTTTCTTGGAAGCATTACGCCAAGACGGAACAGATGTTAGTAAAACAAAACGCGCCAGAGTCTGCTGACTTATACCGCGTTATCTTTGACTATTCTAAGCTTTCTGGTAGCAAGGAAGAGCGCCTGAGCAAGCTCTGTAGTATGGTACTTGACGCCGATAAGCAACAAACAAGTTATGCTCTGTTACTTCAACAAAACAGGATCCCCTTCGGTCAAGGTGAAGCTCATAAACAATGTTGTTTGGAGGCGTTAAGTGAATTCTAGCTTTCCAAAATGGTACTACAGCACGTCATTCTTCTTATGGTTGTTGAGCATTATTCTTGTCGATGATTTTGGTATCGGCTTTGTCGGATTATGTACCGTTTTAACGCTGTGGCAAGCATCAAGATTAGTGACTAAGCCAAACATGTTAAGCATTCGCTTTATTAACTTGGTCACTTTACTTGGCGCTATTGCGACGGCCTCATTAATAGGTCTAAAAAACAGCGTGAATGTTTTTGTGGCTCTGATGTTGGTTGCATCGCTGCTTAAGCAAATTCACGCTACGCAAGCTCGCCAATTTACACAAATATGTATTTTGAATTTTTTTACTTACCCGTGCTTATTTCTTTTTACACAAAGTATATTTGCTGCATTTTTGGTATTAATTTTGTTGGCAGCTAATTTAGCTATCATGCTTAATCTTGAGCAAAACCTAAGGTTCAAATCTGCGCTTAAGGTAAGTGCAAAGGGATTGGTATTGGTGCTGCCTGTGGCTACTTTATTAGTCGTTTTTTTACCAAAACTCCCAGCATTTTGGCAGTTACCTGCACCGCAGAATCAAGCAAAAACAGGGTTATCTGAGAATGTAGATCCTTTTAATATCGCAAACCTATCCCAATCCAGCGACTTGGTATTTAGGGCATCATTTGAAAACACTCAACAAACTGGACCTTTCTATTGGCGTGCGATTATTCACGATGAATTTGACGGACGACAATGGAAAGTTTCTGAGTATCAAGGTACCAATATTAGAGCATTACCCAATGAAGCGACTGGTACAGCGACTATTATTGCTCAGCCTAGTCAACTTCCTTGGTTATACGGCCTAGCATACTCGTATTCGAGAAGCGCTAAGTTAAATAGTAATGTATTTGGTACGGTTTATTTGAAAAACCTATCGGCGAAACCGGTCGAGTATCAAATCGATTTCACTGATTTTGAGCCACAAGATTCGTTGAGACCCTGGTATTATAGGCGCAACACCGCATTACCTGACGGCATTAATCAACAGGCAAGGCAACTGGCGCGCGATTGGGATAGCCAATCGACAACAACGAGCCAATTCATTGAATTAATGCAGCGCTATTTTTTGCAAAATGGTTTCGTCTATACCTTAACACCAACTACAACCCAATCGGACGATAGAATTGATGACTTTCTATTTAACTCGTTTAATGGATTTTGTGGTCACTATGCTTCCGCAGCTGCATTTTTGCTACGAAGCGCGGATATCCCTGCTCGCTTAGTATCAGGTTATTTGGGCGGTGAAAAAAATGACAATCAAGGCTATTACAGCATTTATCAATATGACGCACATGCTTGGGTTGAGTATTTCACACCAGGAGTTGGCTGGCAGCGCTTAGATCCAACTGCTTGGATTGCCCCAGAAAGAATGACAGGAAGTCTTTCTCAATTAGAGCAATTATCAAGCGAGTTTAAAAGTGGTTTAGGCTACAGCTTAATTGGACTGTCTAATTGGCAGTCTATTAACTGGTTACGATTACAGCTTGAAGAACTAGACTATCAGTGGACTCGTGTCGTTATTAATTTTGATAAAGAAAAACAAGG
Source organism: Pseudoalteromonas sp. Isolate6 (assembly GCF_022398435.1). Classification (NCBI taxonomy): domain Bacteria; kingdom Pseudomonadati; phylum Pseudomonadota; class Gammaproteobacteria; order Alteromonadales; family Pseudoalteromonadaceae; genus Pseudoalteromonas; species Pseudoalteromonas sp. Isolate6. The sequence continues at coordinate 5,951 of NZ_JAKEVK010000205.1, forward strand.
TGCATTGTTTAAGGAATGGTTCGGTAGCAGTGGCCAACTTTGGGCGGGGATATTCTCACTGTTTATGCTGCTTTTGGTTTCAATCGCATTATTTTACCTCAGTAAGCGGTTCACTCAGCATAAACGCCCTATCGAACTTGTCTATTACAATGCTATAGTGTCCGATTTCAAAGAGCAGCTAAGTGGCACAACGGCGAAGCAGCATATTGCTGAGTTGTCTAAGTTATTTCCTGAATTAGAAGTATCACTTTGGCAGTTTTATCAGTTAATTGAAAAGTCACAGTATCAACAGAAACCACTCACCAAATTTGAGCTTAGTGAGTTGAAGATGTTGTACAAATCAATAAAAAGAAAGGCAAGAAAATAGTATGAATGCTGTTATTTTGGGCGTCTTGCTCATGTTGGGGTTAACCCTATGTAGAATAAATGTGATTGTCGCTATGACCGTCAGTGCAATGGCAGCAGGTTTAGTGGCCGGTTTGGATTTGAAGACAACCTTAAACGCCTTCAATGATGGCTTATCTGGAGGAGCAGAAATAGCTCTGAGCTATGCCATGTTAGGTGGGTTTGCAGTTGCTATTTCAAAGTCTGGCTTGACGCAAATACTCGCGCAAAAGCTTCTTAGATTAGTTAATGCCAATGATAGTGAAGGCTCAACTTTCTTAAGCATGTTTATAATGGTCATTATTTTGGCTTGCTCAATTGCGTCACAAAACCTTGTGCCTGTCCACATTGCGTTTATTCCGATCCTCATTCCGCCGCTATTAGTCGTACTGAACAAGCTGACGATAGACCGCCGTGCGATTGCATGTATTTTAACGTTTGGCTTAGCGACCAGTTATATGGTGTTGCCGTATGGATTCGGTGGCATTTACCTTTACTCTATTTTGCATAAAAACCTAGTAGACAATGGTTTAGAATTGGTTAAGTTTGACGTGCCTTATGCTATGGTGATCCCTGCGCTTGGTATGTTGATAGGACTGTTGGTTGCCGTTTTCATTACTTATCGTAAAAAGCGAGTTTATGAAATGAGTCAACAGCAAAGTACTCAATCAAGCACGGTACCTGAAGGCCAAGAAGCAACTAAAGTGATGATCGTCGGCGGCGCAGCAGTGTTGGCTTCTCTCATTGCTCAAAATATCAGTGGCTCAATGATATTAGGTGGGCTTGTTGGTGTGATGATTTTTAGCCTTTTTGGTATTGTGAAATGGGAACAAAACTCCGATGTTTTCAGCAAAGGCGTAGCGATGATGGCCATGATAGGTTTTATCATGATCTCTGCTCAAGGCTTTGCCTCTGTCATGAAAGCAACGGGCGATGTGACAAGTTTAGTAGCAAGTTGTGCCGATTTTGTTGGCGATAATAAACCACTTGCTGCAGCAATGATTCTACTTGTTGGTTTACTTATTACCATGGGAATTGGCAGTTCATTTTCAACCGTGCCAATCATTGCCACGCTATTTGTACCTTTGTCTCTAGAAGTTGGTTTTTCGGCTATGGCGACCGCAGCCTTGGTGGGAACAGCGGGAGCACTGGGTGATGCGGGCTCCCCAGCGTCAGATTCTACACTTGGACCAACCTCAGGACTTAATGCCGATGGACAGCATGATCACATCTGGGATTCCGTAGTACCAACGTTTATTCACTTCAACATCCCATTATTATGCTTTGGCTGGATAGCCGCAATGGTGCTATAGACTTCTTATAAATCGGAAGGTACCAAGCCCGTCAGCTTTGGTACCTTTAGCTCATCTCCCTTGTTGCTTTTATGAGACCGATAATTATAAGAGTTTAACCAATTCAATTAAGCGAAACCTCCAATTATTGAAACTTACACCTATGCTGAGTGAGTCGCTCTCTTTTGAACACCTTATATCGCTTGTTTGCGAGTACAAAATGCCCTCTCAAAAGACTTTATTAGCGACTATCAAATTGCAGAAAGTGGTCTACACTCTGATAAAGAATGATAATTAGCTAAGGTACTAACATAGATGATAAACCCGAGTACAGAAAAGCGATATGTTCAGTGATAGAAAAAAGTTATTTTATACAAAAAGCTGGTGATTGCTTTTAGCAAAAAAGTTGAGTTTGAAACGATTAAGGTTTTGGTTGCCTCTGCATTAAAT